>NZ_JAFAGS010000174.1 GCF_019237635.1 Pluralibacter sp. | reverse complement strand
CTGCTGGGTGCCGCCGATGGCGCCCTGCTCCCCGCCGTGCAGACGCTACTGGTGTATAACGCCACGAATCAGATAGCGGGCCGCGTGTTCAGTTACAACCAGTCGTTTCGCGATATCGGCAACGTAACCGGCCCGCTTATCGGCGCTTCAGTTTCTGCCAGCTACGGTTTTCGCGCCGTATTTCTGGTCACCGCGACGGTGGTGTTGTTCAATGCTATCTACACTGGCCTTAGCCTGCGCCGGACCGGCACAACGGCGCTGCCCGCACAGCCTGTCCAGGACGTTGAAAAGGATGATACCTCGCTGGTGCGCTAAGCCTTAACCGGCGTTTCTCATTCAAGATGATGATTTTTATTCCTTCGCCCTTGCAGAATGGAATCTTCAGCTATTCTTTCCCTGAATATCTCGTCCACTTGCAGGGAGAAAGAGATGACTATGTATGCCACCCTTGATGAAGCCATTGATGCAGCACGTGAAGAGTTTCTTGCTGACGCCCCGGACTCAGAAGGCGATTCACCCGTGGTTAATCAGCTAAACATCCAGAAGTACATTCTCCAGGACGGCGATATTATGTGGCAGGCCGAGTTTTTTGCCGAAGAGGGCGAAGAAGGCGAATGCCTCCCCGTCCTCAGCGGTGAAGCCGCGCAGAGCGTCTTTGACGGTGATTTCGACGAAATTGAATTAAGCCAGGAGTGGCTTGAAGAGAATACGCTTCATGAATGGGACGAGGGCGAATTTCAGCTGGAGCCGCCGCTGGACAACGAAGAAGGCCAGACCGCAGCGGATGAATGGGATGAGCGCTAAATGCACTATTCGTAAGGCCCATGATGCGCATCCAGCGGCAATAGCAGGGTATCGAACACCAATGAGAACGGCAGATCGAGAATAGTGAGATAACGCCAGGCGGAATCCCGGACGTCCCACTGCACGCCTGGATAGTACTGCTTTCCGTGTCCCTGCCCAGGGATGGTTCGGCTGATAACGCTTCCGCATCCGCTGAGCAGCAGCACCATCAGGCTCACCGCGAGTAATTTCACACGACACCTCAACACATTTCAGACAGTGAAAAAAATACCGGCACAATGGCCGGTATTTTATTTTGCTGTACGGCTTACTTAACGTTCAACGCCAGCGGCGCAATTGTCGAGTAATGGCTTACCCAGGAGGAGTATTTCTCCGGCGCCGCCCAGACGCGATAGTGCATCCGCGCCATCGTCACCGGGTCACTTAACAGCACCAGACGACGGTCACGGTTGAGCTTGTCCGGTGTTTCATTCAGCGCCTGCTCCACATGGCGGTCACGTGCGATTTCCAGCACCTTGCTCTGACGGTGACGGGCAGTCGCCATCGCGGTCGCCAGCGCATTAAGCGATGGGTTAAACACGGCATGCATAAAGCCATCTTCCAGCGTACGGTTCCGGTTCATTTCCAGATACGCATCGGTATCCTTCAGCACCTGCGGCGGCGAATACTCTTCCGGGATCAGGAACAGTTTCCAGCGTTTGGTCCGCAGGCCCATCGTCGCGCGACTGGAGATAACCGACACAAACGGCGACAGGATCAGCGAGAACACGATAGGCGCCAGCCAGAACAGGAAGCGCAGATCCAGCCATGCCATCCCCACAGCCCACACCAGCCCCAACAGCAGCTGCGAACCGTGGCGCATAAACGCTTCTCCCCAGGGGGTTGAGTCGTCATCACGCTGCGGCGAGTTCCAGACCACTTCCCAGCCCAGGAACGCGCTCACCACGAACACGGTGTGGAACAGCATACGCACCGGCGCCAGCAGCACGGAGAACAGCACCTCCAGCAGCAGCGATACCGTTACGCGGCAGAAACCGCCGTACTCTTTCGACCCCTTGCACCAGACCAGAATAATGCTGAGCAGCTTCGGCAGGAACAGCAGCACCATGGTTGACGCAAACAGCGCAATCGCCAGCTCCGGTCGCCACTGCGGCCACACCGGGAACAGCTGGCGCGGCTGCAGGAAGTACTGCGGCTCGGTCAGCGCATGCACCACCTGTAGCGCCGTCGACAGCACGAGGAACATAAACCACAGCGGCGCGGACAGGTATGACATCACCCCTGTCAGGAACACCGCGCGGTGAACCGGGTGCATCCCTTTTACCAGGAACAGACGGAAGTTCATCAGGTTACCCTGACACCAGCGGCGGTCACGCTTGAGCTCATCCAGCAGGTTTGGCGGCAGCTCTTCATACGAACCAGGCAAATCATAGGCGATCCACACGCCCCATCCGGCACGGCGCATCAGCGCGGCTTCGACGAAGTCATGCGACAGGATCGACCCGGCAAAGTTGCCTTCGCCTGGCAGCGGCGCCAGCGCGCAGTGCTCGATGAACGGCTTCACGCGAATAATGGCGTTATGACCCCAGTAGTGCGATTCCCCCAACTGCCAGAAATGCAGACCGGCAGTAAACAGCGGCCCGTAGACGCGGGTCGCGAACTGCTGGCAGCGCGCGTACAGGGTATCCATACCGGAGGCTTTCGGCGACGACTGAATAATACCGGCATTCGGGTTGGCTTCCATCAGACGCACCAGCCCCGTCAGGCACTCGCCCGTCATGACAGAATCCGCATCCAGCACCACCATATAGCTGTACTGGCTGCCCCAGCGACGGCAGAAGTCATCGATGTTGCCGCTTTTACGCTTCACACGACGACGACGACGACGATAGAAAATCTGCCCTTCGCCCTGCACTTGGGCAATAAGGTCCATCCAGGCCTTTTGTTCCTGAACGCAAATATCGGGGTTGTAGCTGTCGCTCAGAATATAAACGTCAAAGTGCTGCTGCTGCCCGGTCGCCTTCACCGATTCCCACGTGGCGCGCAGACCGGCGAAAACACGATCCACGTCTTCGTTACAGATTGGCATGATGAGCGCGGTGCGATGCTCAGGGTTGAGCGGTTCGTCCCCGACCGTCGAGGCCGAAATACTGTATTTATCCCGGCCAATCAGCAATTGCAGGAAGCCCATCAGCGCGGTCCAGAACCCGGCTGAGACCCAGCAAAAGAGCACGGCAAACAGGATTAATATCCCGGTCTGCAGCACATACGGCAGCAACTGCATGAAAGAGACCCACAGCGCCTGCCCTTTCATGTCCATTGGGTTTATCAGCGCCCAGCCCTGGTACGGAAGAATGGTCTTCATATACCAGGTGGCGACAACGGTTTGCGCCAGCGTTAGCAGCAGCAGAATGTAGCGACGAATGGTGCCGACGGTACGCCACTTCTGCTCATGCTCACGCTCTTCTTTGGTCAGACGCGCCAGGTAGCGCGGCGTAACGTCACGACCCAGCATACGGTCCCAGAAGCGCCCAATCGGGTTGGTACGCCAGGGGTCCGGAAACATGGAGGAACGTTTCGCCTTCGGCATCGCCTCCAGTTGAGTGCGCCCTTCGTCGTCGCGAACCAGTTGCCCGTCAGCCAGAGAATCCGGCCACGCTTGCTCAAGACGCGCTTTTACCGAGCCCAGCGGCGAGTCATCCTCGCGCGCAAACTGCTGATGGTCGGTATCCAGCGCCTGATGCAGGACGCAAAAATCCGTTGTCGGCAATGCCGCCTTCTTTGCAGCGGAGAGCGGCATTGCGTCGATATACTCAGTTGTCTTATTCATTGGCAGGTAGCTGATAGCTCCAGGTTTCGCTCAGCGTTTGGTCAGCGTTGACCAGCGCGGCACGCATTTCCGTGGTCTTCTTCGGATCTTTCACTTTCACGCGCAGCGTCAGACGCCAGCCTTTGGTTACCGGGTTATAGCGCACATTGCTGTCAACGATTTCACCATTGTCGCCAATGCTCGTTTGCGCTGTCACCGGGGTATCCTGCGGCATTTTCTTCATGTCCGCGCCGGTGAAGTCAACGATAAAGGCAATCGTGCCGTCAGGCTGACGAATCAGGTTGGACTGCTTCACATCGCCAGTAGAACGACGAGTTTGCATGACATACGCGTTGTCCGGCGCATGCAGTTTATCTTCGTCGCGGCTGAAGGTGATGCTGTACTTGAAGTTCATCTCTTTACCAGCGTCCGGCAACTGGTCCGGCGTCCAGTAAGCGACGATATTGTCGTTAGTCTCATCGTTGGTCGGAATTTCCACCAGTTCGACTTTGCCTTTACCCCAGTCGCCTTTTGGCGTGATCCACGCGCTTGGACGCTGGTCATAGCGGTCGTCCAGATCCTCAAAACGTGAGAACTGACGACCACGCTGCAGCAGACCAAACCCCTGCGGGTTCTCCATCGCATAGCTGCTCACCGCCAGATGTTTCGGGTTGTTCAGCGGACGCCAGATCCACTCGCCGTTGCCCGCGAGGATAGAAAGACCATTGGAGTCATGCAGTTCAGGACGGTAGTTGACGGTCGGAGAAGGCTGATTAGGCCCGAAGAGGAACATGCTGGTCAGCGGCGCAACGCCCAGTTTGCCCACTTTGTCACGCAGATAGACTTTAGACTGCACGTCAACGACCGTGTCGCGACCCGGCATAATGACAAAGCGGTAGGCGCCCGTCGCGCGCGGCGAATCCAGCAGCGCATAAATTGTCAGGCGCTTATCGGTTGGTTTTGGACGTTCAACCCAAAACTCGCGAAAACGCGGGAATTCTTCCCCTGACGGCAACGCCGTGTCGATGGCAAGGCCACGCGCGGACAGACCGTAAACCTGCCCCTGGCCAATCACGCGGAAATAGCTGGCTCCGAGCATGCTGACGATTTCATCGTTTTTGTCTTTGCTATTGATCGGATAGAGTACTTTGAAGCCCGCGAAGCCCAGATCCTTAACCGTATCTTTATCGTGCTGGACATCGCCAAAATTGAAGTAATCCGGGCTGTATTTGATCTTGTGAACGGACGTCGAGGTTACCTCATTAATGGTCACCGGCGAGTCAAAATACATACCCTGATGGTAAAATTCGAGCTTAAACGGGGTCTTAGTGTTATTCCAGTACGCTTTATCGTGATTGAACTGGATTTGCTGGTAGTCCGCGTATTTCATGTCGCGGAAGACGGAAGGCAGGTTGCTTTTCGGCGCTTCATAGCCCTTTCCGGCAAGAGACTGGGCCTGCTTCGCTACATCATCAATACTGAATGCCCATGCAGATGAAGTACACAGGGACAACATAACGGCTGCGCCTAACCAACGCAGTTTCATCATCTGTGGTTTATGTTTCATAATAAGTAAGCACTTCCCCCTTTGTGTGCTTAAATCGATCCGATCCATTTTACTGGAAACTCAAGCAATCCGACAACATAATCCCGGTTTTGTTCGGCCTGGTGGCTTAGGGATTAAACAACCGTCTACCTGCGCTTGCACTTTGCGTGCTTATCCTGGAGACAGGTTTACGTACTTGGTGTAGGGTTGCTGCGAATATACCCCTTTTTCGCCCCGTGCGATAAGACGATTTGTCCGAGAATTCATTGATTCTATGAATAAAGTACCTGTACAACGTGAATACTTCCTTGACTCCATCCGCGCCTGGCTGATGCTGCTCGGAATTCCGTTCCACATCTCGCTCATCTATTCCAGCCATGTCTGGCACGTGAATAGCCTCGAACCGTCGTGGTGGCTCACGTTGTTTAATGACTTCATTCACTCGTTTCGCATGCAGGTTTTTTTTGTCATTTCCGGTTATTTCTCCTACATGCTCTACCTGCGATACCCGATGAAAAAATGGTGGCAGGTGCGCGTCGAACGTGTGGGTATTCCGATGCTGACCGCAATCCCCCTCCTCACCCTGCCGCAGTTTATTATGCTGCAATATGTGAAAGGCAAGGCCGACAGCTGGAGCGACCTTTCGCGGTACGACAAATTCAATACACTGGCGTGGGAGCTGGTCTCGCACCTCTGGTTCCTGCTGGTACTGGTCGTGCTGACCACGCTTGGCCTGGCGATGTTCAGATGGATTAAGCAGCGCCAGCAGGCATCCATTACGGCGTTTTTCGACAACGTCACGATGGGTAAGCTGACGCTGGTGTTTTTGGGATTAGGTATTTTCTATGCCGCGCTGCGTCGTACGCTGTTCATCTTTTTCCCGCATATACTCAGCGACGGGCTGTTTAATTTTGTCGTGATGCAGACTGTTTTCTACCTGCCCTTCTTTATCCTTGGCGCGCAGGCATTCGTCAATGCCCGGCTAAAAACCCTGTTCATTACCCCTTCGCCCTGGTGCATCGCAGGGGCCTTGCTGGGTTTTGTCGCCTACCGATTAAACCAGCACTTTGGTTCCGGCGATGCGTGGATGTATGAAACGGATTATGTCATTACTATGGTGCTTGGATTGTTGATGGTGAATGTGGTCTTTTCGTTGGGTCATCGCTTGCTAAATTTCCAGTCAGCGCGCGTCACCTACTTTGTGAATGCATCCCTGTTTATTTACCTCGTCCATCACCCGTTGACGCTACTGTATGGCGCCTGGATAGCGCCTGCTATTCCCTCGAATACGCTGGGTTTTATTACCGGACTCGTTTTTGTTATTGGCGTTGCCGTTATTTTGTACGAACTGCACCTGCGTGTTCCCCTGCTTCGCTTCCTTTTCTCCGGGAAACCGCAACCACGCCATACCGTACCTCAGACTTCAGCGTCATAACCTGCCAAAACGCTGCCGGGCAGTATCGCCCGGCAGGATATGTACAGTACGCTATTTGTAATCCACGATAACCGTTGCCAGCGTATGCTGAGGATTCAGGTAACGCATGCTGATGCTGGCGACGTCGTTTGTCATTGTCTTACCCGCCTCTGCCTGCTGATAAGAAATGGCCGTGGTGCTCACCTGCCCGTTTCGCAGACATCGCAGTGAAACGGCATGTGAGTTGGTCGCGATATCGCAAGGGTCCTCAACGACCTGGCCAACAAAATGAATGATACCGCCCTGGGCTGGTGGCGAGGATGCCAGCACACCTGCAGAAAACAACGCGGAGGAGAGGCAAACAAAAGGGAATACAGACTTAACCAATGTTTTCATCGCGTAGCTCTATGTATCCACATCATCCGTGAAGAGTAAGGGATGTACGCTGCCCCGCAGACGTACGCTCTTGCATCACGACACTGCCAAACCACACTGTTAAAAATAATAACGAAGGGGCATTCCCGCCAATGAGTACCTCCAATGAGTCACACCCACGTTTTCGCAGCGCGCACGCATGATTAAAACGCAACACTCAGGATTCAATGGATTGAAAAACGGGGAAAAAGTCGTTTTTACAGCAGGATGACGCAGGTGAGATGAGTCTGGCTGACGCGTTCAGTTCTTTTTCATCAACACGCCATCGTAAAACGCGGGAATTGTCTGCAGGCATTCAATTCACCCCAGAAGGTGACTCTCCAGCACGACAGCGGAAGAACAAGAAAATATCATTAATATAAGAATATAGATTTGCATATGATTTTGTTGTCCTTTTATCCAGAAATCACATGCAAATGAAACAGAAAAACCTGCCAGATTTAAACCCTGGAGCCCCTCAATACATTTTTCATACCACTTCCGGCACATCTGATAAAAAATAATAATTAACGTCGAATGCATTTATCAGAAAATAAATCATGACCGACAATCATTTAAAGTTAAGTAACGGGCTTTATTGCAATTTTGCATCTAATACTTTTTTATTACTTCTTAAATAACATTAAAATACAGCATGTTATATTAATTTATAAATTTAGTATGACAAATATTTTTTTATCTGATTTTCAACCAAAAAATAAAATGACATTTAATTTTACATCCAGTTACAGAATACAGACTTGTTTAGTCAATTATTATTATCTAGATTTTAAATTAATCATCTCGAATGATTTTTTGTATTACTTATTTCCCTGTACAACTTGTACAACCCTGACCACTGGTACTTAACTCAATGCTTTAATTATATAAAAATGACTATCACAGCATCTGGAGTGAATCATGAGAACGGATAAAACCCCATCAGTTCTTAGGTCATTGTTATTAATTACAAGACCTTCCTTACAATCGACACTGTTGCTTCAGGCACTTAAGAAACGTTTTTACAACGACGTCACACTGGAGCACTGCGATGTGGTTGATAGCGAGATCATTGACGACGGCGACCTTCTGCTGTTCGATATGCAGTCTATTGACAGCCAGGCCATGCATCAGTGGTGCTTCGCCCTGCAAAACTGCCCAAAGCAGTTCAAGGTGTTGCTCTTCAACACACCTCAGCACTACCACAACCGTGACATTGTTGAATGGCCCATGATAAGCGGCGTTTTTCACACTGAAACGGATGAAGAACATTTGATTGACGGTATCAAAAACGTCTGCCGGGGAGAGAAATGCTTCCCAAAAGTCATCAATGACTACATTGTCCAGCAACTTAATCTTTCTCATCCGCAATGGAATGAGTGCGTTGAACTTACGCGTCGTGAAAAAGAGATCCTCTGTAAGCTTCGTCAGGGGGCCTCCAATATTGAAATTGCCCATTTGCTTTTTATCAGTGAAAACACGGTTAAAACGCATATCTATAATTTGTTCAAGAAACTTTCGGTCAAGAACCGAACCCAGGCTGTTTTTTGGGCCAACAGAAATCTGCGGTGACGGAACGTAAAGCGGAACCACTTTTACTTTTGCTCTCTCCAGGATATATACAACTAAGCGATAGTCAGTGTGCATACAGTGGTTGTACTCCACAATATTATTGTGCCTGACTATTGGCTCGCATGAGTGACCATATCATCGTTCTTGTGCGAATTTGAAGATATATTACATACAGCAATTATTCCTTTGCACTGCAGCATTGATAGCAGCGATATAATAACGCCACTGAGTAATCAATGGACGATGAGCAAAACATCACAGCGGCAAATAGTGCAGAGGGATATTTAAAAAATACAATTGTGTTCACCCACCTCTGGTATGTCGCGCTCGTTTATATTCCCTGTCGCGACAGCAAGACGACCATCGCTCCGGTGGTCGTCTTTTTTCTATACGAAAATCCCACACCATTGCCAGCAGCATAAAAATAGATGCCGTGGAAATACGGTCGATTTCAGAATGACGCTAATGAAGCAGTGTGTTTGCCTTGTACCACTCGTGGGATGAACTGAACGGGATGAATACATCAACAGGTCTGGGAGCGGCCCATTAAAAAGGGTCCATGGTGTTACCATGAACCCTTTATCTTACGCTATGCCATCAATCCGCTAGCGGAATGCACATCCTTTGTCAGTAGGCTGGCACTGGTTACCCAGTTGGTTATTGCCGTTGTTACCGTTATTGTCGGCCAAGGTCCCGCCAGCGCCCCCCGTGGTTCCACCGGTGTTGCCACCTCCAGAACCTCCGGAGCTGCTGCCGCTGACATCAGCGCCAACGTTGCCACCACTGTGGCCACCGCCGTTGCCGCCGCTGTGACCGCCGTCGTTGCCACCGCCGTTACCGCCGCCGTTGCCACCGCCGTTGCCGCCGCCGTTGCCGCCGCCGTTGCCACCGTTGCCACCGTTGCCACCGTTGCCGCCATTACCACCATTTCCGCCGTTGCCACCGCCGTTACCGCCGCCGTGGTGTCCGCCGCCGTGATGGCCGCCATGGTGTCCGCCGCCGTGGTGCCCGCCATCGTGATCGCCGCCGCCATTACCGCCGCCGTGATCGCCGCCGCCGTTGCCACCATTCCCGCCGTTGCCGCCGTTACCACCATTTCCGCCGTTGCCGCCGCCGTGGTGACCACCGCCGTGATGACCGCCACCGTGATCGCCGCCGCCATTACCGCCGCCGTGATCGCCGCCGCCGTTGCCACCATTCCCGCCGTTGCCGCCGTTACCACCATT
>NZ_JAFAGS010000115.1 GCF_019237635.1 Pluralibacter sp. | reverse complement strand
TCTAACGTGCTGGAAAATAAAGATGTTGAAGATGTGGCGATCTCTCAGGAGCCGCAGAACGCCAACGTGCCGATGCCCAGTCTTGAGCAGGCAAATCAGGCGTTAGTCGCCCGCAGCGGCGGCCAGGAGTATGCGCCGCACGTCATCAGTACGCCGCTGGCGTTCCTGATAAAGAGCGCGCTGAATACCAACATCTTCGGCGAACCAGGCTGGCAGGGCACCGGCTGGCGCGCAGGCCGCGACCTGCAGCGCAAGGATATCGGCGGGAAAACCGGTACCACCAACAGTTCGAAAGATGCCTGGTTCTCCGGCTACGGCCCGGGCGTCGTGACCTCGGTGTGGATTGGCTTTGACGATCACCGTCGCGATCTGGGTCGGACAACGGCGTCAGGCGCCATAAAAGATCAGATCTCCGGCTACGAAGGCGGTGCCAAGAGCGCGCAACCGGCGTGGGATGCCTTTATGAAAATCGTGCTTGAGGGTGTCCCGGAACAGCCGCTGACGCCGCCAGCGGGCGTGGTGACGGTCAATATCGACCGCAGCACCGGGCAGCTCGCCAACGGCGGCAACAGCCGTGAAGAGTACTTCATTGAAGGCACGCAGCCGACGCAACAGGCGGTGCATGAGGTGGGAACCACGCTTATCGATAACGGCGAGACCCACGAGCTGTTCTGATCAAAAAAGGCGCCACGGCGCCTTTTTTATTGGATTACAGTCTTCCCTGCGCCTGTAGCCACTCACGAAACAGGAACAGCGCGCTAACGTTGCGGGCTTCGTTGAAGTCCGGGTCCTCAAGCAAATCCATCAAATGCGCAAGCGGCCAGCGAACCTGCGGCAGCGGTTCAGGCTCATCGCCAGGCAGGGATTCCGGGTAGAGGTTTTCCGCGACTACAATATTCATTTTGCTGGAGAAGTACGAGGGCGCCATGCCGAGCTTGCGCAGGAACGTCATCTCGTTTGCGCCAAAGCCGACTTCCTCTTTCAGCTCGCGGTTAGCGGCTTCAAACACGCTCTCGCCCGGGTCGATAAGCCCTTTGGAGAACCCAAGCTCATAGGATTCCGTGCCAACGGCGTATTCACGGATAAGAATCAGATGATCGTCAATAATCGGCACAATCATCACGGCTTCACGCGTGGAAGGACGCATGCGCTCATACACACGACGCTCGCCATTACTGAATTCCAGGTCCACACTTTCAACGGTAAACAGTCGGGAACGGGCAACCGCTTCAACATTCAGAATAGTGGGTTTTTTTAGTGGTTTATCCATAGTGCCGGGTCTTTGCTGTGGAAACAGGGTAATTGTGCGACATACCGCACGGTTTCGGCAATTCTTATCATCTGATATTTACATTTTTGCAACCTTTAACATCAACTCCTTTTTTAGACAAAAAGTCAAGAGGTTGCAAAGGTTTTGAGAATTTGCTGATATTCCCCTGCATCGACCTTTGATACTCTTAAACGTTGCTTCAGAATGTAGGTAACGTTCTGGGTAACACGTGCCGATAGCTAACTACGGGCTCACGTTCAGCGTTAATGGTCAACCGACGAAACCTGTAAGAAAAAGTATGATGGGAAAAGCATGGGCACCTTTTTGATTTTTTTCGCTGCTATGCTGGCCTGCGCATTGCTTGCAGGGTGGTTATTCCGGTCGCGCGCGCAGCGTCGACGCCTCCCCTTGTTGCATGCCTTTGCCGGCGCAACAACCCGTAAGTTGACGGACGACGAACTCAGCGCGGTTGAAAGCTATCTCGACGGTTTGAACCGCATATTGCAGGTGCCGGCGTCTGGCGCCGCCGTGGCGCCAGATACCATGACGCTTAATGCGCAGAGCCACACCGTCTTTGCCATCACCCGTGCGATCACCCGCTATGGCATCACCACTGACGATCCACATAAATGGCGCTACTTCCTCGACGCTGTCGAAGTCCATTTGCCCCCCTTCTGGGAACAGTACATCACGGATGAAAACAGCGTTGAGCTGATCCACACCGACGCGATGCCGCTGATTATTTCGCTAAACGGCCACACGCTTCGCGATCACAAACAGGAATCCCGCGGCTACGCGCTGGAGCAGCGCTCTGCCACACAGGCCTCCATTCGCGGTGAAGAGAGCGAGCAGATAGAGCTGCTGAACATTCGCCAGGAAACCCACGAAGAGTACGCGCTTGGCCGTCCTGACGGTCTGCGTGAAGCGCTGCTGGTCGTCGGCGCCTTCGTGTTGTTCTACTGCGGCCTGATAGCCCCGGACGTTTTTGCGCCGTGGCTGGTCGGCGGCGCTACCTTACTGCTGGCGGCGGGCCTGTGGGGGCTGTTCGCCCCGCCGTCCAAAACGGCGCTACGTGAAATCCACTGTCTGCGCGGTACGCCAAAACGCTGGGGTCTGTTCGGTGAAAACGATCAGGAACAGATTAACAATATTTCGCTCGGCATTATCGATCTCATCTACCCGCGCCACTGGCAGCCGTATATTGCGCAGGATCTCGGCCAGCAGACGGATATCGATATCTACCTCGACAGGCATGTCGTGCGTCAGGGACGCTTTTTATCACTTCACGATGAGGTGAAAAACTTCCCGCTGCAGCACTGGTTACGCAGCGCCGTCATCGCCTGCGGCGCTCTGTTTATCGTCATTATGCTGTGGGTCAGCGTACCGCTCGGCATGCCGCTCAAATTTACCCTCTCGTGGCTTAAAGGCGCCCAGACCATTGAGGCCACCACGGTCAATCAACTGGAGAAAGCAGGCGTCAGAATTGGCGATACCCTGCACCTGAAGGGCACCGGGATGTGCAACATTCGCACGCCAGGCGCATGGACCGCCCAGGAAAACTCGCCATTCACCCCGTTTGACTGCTCACAGATAATCTGGAATGACGCCCCGCCGCTGCCGCTGCCGGAATCGGACACCGTGACCAAAGCCACGGCGCTGATGCAGGCGGTAAACCGTCAGCTGCACCCAAGCCCTGACGACAGTTCGCGCGTCAGCCCGGCCCTGCGTTCCGCCATTCAAAAATCAGGGATGGTACTACTGGATGACTTTGCCGACATCGTCCTGAAAACCCAGGATTTATGCGCAGGAGGAGACGAGTGCGCGCGGCTGAAAAACGCGCTGGTGAACCTCGGCAACACCCGCGACTGGGAGACGCTCACCAAGCGCGCCAGCGCCGGGAAGCTTGACGGCGTCAACGTGCTGCTGCGCCCGGTCAGCGCCGAGTCGCTGGAAAATCTGGTCGCCACCTCAACTGCGCCGTTCGTGATGCGGGAGACCGCGCGCGCAGCCCAGGCGCTCAATAGCCCGGCGCCAGGCGGTTTTCTTATCAGCAGCGATGAGGGCAGCGATTTAGTGTCGCAACCGTGGCCTGCGGTGTCGCTATACGATTACCCGGCCCATGAGCAATGGGGCGAATTTCAGCGACTGGCGGGGATGCTGATGCACACGCCGTTCAGCGCCGAAGGCATTGTGACCGGCGTCTACACCGACGCCAACGGCACGCAGCATATCAACCTGCACCGTATTCTCGACAGAGCGGGTCTGTGGCGCTATCTCGGCACCACGCTGCTGATGCTGGCGATGCTGGTGTGCGCCGCCTGGAACGGCGTGCTGGCGCTTCGCCGCTACCAGCGTCATCGCGAACGCCTGGCGGAAATCCAGAAGTACTACGACAACTGTATGAATCCGGTGCTTATCCCATCGCCCGACGCACTGCATTCGGACACGCTCGATCGCTGACCCCGGACTCCTGAAGCGCGGCAGGTTGTGATACCCTGTCGCGCAGTTCTTCCGCGGAGGTTTAGCATGCATCTGAATATTGCCTGGCAAGAGGTCGATACCGTTCTGCTTGATATGGACGGCACCCTACTCGATCTCGCGTTCGATAACTATTTCTGGCAAAAGCTGGTGCCGGAAACCTACGGCGCGCGGCTCGGTATTACCCCGCAGGAAGCCCAGCTGGCTATCCGCCAGGAGTATCACGCCGTGCAGCATACGCTAAACTGGTACTGCCTGGATTACTGGAGCGAGCGTCTGGGGCTGGATATCTGCGCGATGACGACCCGGGAAGGGCCGCGCGCCGTTCTGCGCGACGACACCGTACCGTTTCTCGATGCCCTGAAAATCTGCGGTAAGAAACGTATTTTGCTCACCAACGCGCACCCGCATAATCTCGCGGTGAAGCTGGAGCATACCGGGCTTGCCTCGCACCTTGATTTATTGCTTTCCACCCACACATTTGGTTATCCGAAAGAGGATCAGCGTTTGTGGCAGGCGGTGGCGTCTGAAACCGGTCTCAACGCAGACAAGACGCTGTTTATAGACGACAGCGAACCGATTCTTGATGCCGCAGCCCAGTTTGGCATTCGTTACTGCCTGGGCGTCACCAACCCGGACTCGGGGCTGGCGGAAAAGACCTACCAACGTCACCCGGGGTTAAATGATTATCGCCGCCTGATCCCTGCGCTCAGGTGAAGGAACCGTCATGAATGACAAACCCGCCGAGGCCGTACGTCTCGACAAATGGCTTTGGGCCGCCCGGTTTTATAAAACCCGCGCGGTCGCTCGCGAGATGATCGAGGGCGGAAAGGTGCACTACAACGGCCAGCGCAGCAAGCCCAGTAAAGTGGTGGAGATGAATGCAACGTTGACCCTTCGCCAGGGAAATGATGAACGTACGGTGGTGATTAAAGGCATCACCGAGCAGCGCCGTCCGGCAAACGAAGCCGTGCTGTTATATGAAGAAACGGCACAAAGCATTGAGAAAAGGGAAAAAATGGCGCTGGCGCGCAAAATGAACGCGCTCACCATGCCGCACCCTGACCGTCGCCCGGACAAAAAAGAGCGCCGCGACCTGATGAGATTTAAATCTGGAAACAGTGAATAACTGGCTCCCTGAGAGAGAAAATGATGATTCAACACGATCAAGTACATCGCTATCTGTTTGAAAACGTTGCCGTACGCGGCGAGCTGGTGACCGTATCGGAAACACTGGACCAGATTCTGGCCAACCACAGCTACCCACAGCCGGTGAAAAACGTGCTGGCGGAACTGCTGGTGGCCACCAGCCTGCTGACCGCCACCCTGAAATTCGCAGGCGATATCACCGTACAGCTGCAGGGCGACGGCCCCATGTCGCTGGCGGTGATTAACGGCAACCACAACCAGCAGCTGCGCGGCGTGGCGCGAATTCAGGGCGACATTCCACCGGATGCATCGCTGAAAACGCTGGTCGGCAACGGCTTTCTGGTCATCACCATCGCGCCGGAAGAAGGCGAGCGCTACCAGGGCGTCGTCGGTCTGGAAGGCGATACCCTTGCGGCCTGTCTGGAAGACTACTTCATGCGCTCCGAGCAGTTGCCGACGCGCCTGATTATCCGTACTGGCGAACACGACGGTAAACCTGCGGCAGGCGGTATGCTGTTGCAGGTCATGCCAGCGCAAAACGCGCAGACGCAGGATTTTGAACACCTGGCGACGCTAACGGAAACCCTCAAAGCCGAAGAGCTGTTTACGCTACCGGCCAACGATGTGCTGTGGCGCCTGTATCATGAAGAGGAAGTGACGGTTTACGATCCGCAGTCCGTTGAGTTCAAGTGCACCTGCTCACGCGAGCGCTGCGCCGATGCGCTGAAAACGCTGCCGGATGAAGAGGTTGACAGCATCCTCGCCGATGATGGCGAGATAGACATGCACTGCGACTACTGCGGCAGCCACTACGTGTTTAACGCGATGGATATCGCCGAAATCCGTAACAATGCCTCCCCGGCGGACCCGCAGATCCACTAAGCTTCTGTCCTGCGGCATGCCTACCCTTCTCCCGCCCGGGAGAAGGGGTTATTCCTCCCCCCGCGATCTGAATCGATTTTCCCTGAAAGAGTTACGTTATTTTTTTTCAGGAATGCGATTGCATTCACATTAATGCAGTTATTTAAACCAATCCTTAACCATTTAAGAACATTTCCCCCAAATAAAGCGCCATTCCTGACATAATCTGTCTCCTTCAAGACAGGAGTCACAGAGTTTTTCGTAAGTACGCGGTTTTTCCGGATACGTAAATCTATGAGCCTGGTCGCGGTCAATCGACCCATGACAACCCTACAATCATTAGCAGTACATATTGGCTAAGGAGCAGTGAAATGCGCGTTAAAGGTATAACCCCGCAGGATCTCAAGGCTTATGGAATCAACGACGTTCAGGATATCGTCTACAACCCCGACTACGATACGTTGTATCAGGAAGAGCTCAATCCCAACCTGGAAGGTTACGAGCGCGGTGTGTTGACGAATCTTGGTGCTATCGCCGTCGACACCGGTATTTTTACCGGCCGTTCGCCGAAAGATAAGTATATTGTCCGCGATGACACGACCCGGGATACCGTGTGGTGGTCAGATAAAGGCAAAGGAAAGAACGATAACAAACCGCTCTCTCCGGAGACCTGGCAGCACCTGAAACACCAGGTGACGCATCAGCTTTCCGGCAAGCGACTGTTTATCGTCGACGCTTACTGTGGCGCAAACGCCGACACGCGTCTGTGCGTACGTTTTATCACTGAGGTGGCCTGGCAGGCGCACTTCGTGAAAAATATGTTCATTCGTCCAACCGACGAAGAGCTGGCAACATTCAAGCCGGATTTCGTGGTGATGAACGGCGCGAAATGCGTTAACCCGAAATGGCAGGAGCAGGGCCTGAACTCCGAAAACTTCGTGGCCTTCAACCTGACCGAGCGAATTCAGCTCATCGGCGGCACCTGGTACGGCGGCGAAATGAAAAAAGGGATGTTCTCGATCATGAACTACCTGCTGCCGCTGAAAGGCATCGCGTCGATGCACTGTTCCGCTAACGTCGGCGAGAAAGGCGACGTGGCGGTGTTCTTCGGGCTCTCCGGCACCGGTAAAACCACCCTGTCTACCGACCCGAAACGTCGCCTGATCGGCGATGACGAACACGGCTGGGATGATGACGGCGTGTTTAACTTCGAAGGCGGTTGCTACGCGAAGACCATCCGTCTGTCAGAAGAAGCGGAACCGGACATCTATCACGCCATCCGCCGCGATGCGCTGCTGGAAAACGTCACCGTGCTGGCCGACGGCACCATCGATTTCGATGATGCGTCTAAAACCGAAAACACCCGCGTCTCTTACCCGATTTATCACATCGACAACATCGTTAAGCCGGTGTCGAAAGCCGGTCACGCGACGAAGGTGATTTTCCTGACCGCTGACGCCTTCGGCGTACTGCCGCCGGTTTCCCGCCTGACGGCAAACCAGACGCAGTACCACTTCCTGTCTGGCTTTACCGCGAAGCTTGCGGGTACCGAGCGCGGCGTCACCGAGCCGACGCCGACCTTCTCCGCCTGCTTTGGCGCGGCGTTCCTCTCCCTGCACCCGACCCAGTATGCAGAAGTGCTGGTGAAGCGTATGCAGGCGTCCGGCGCGCAGGCCTACCTGGTGAACACCGGCTGGAACGGTACCGGCAAACGTATCTCCATCAAAGATACTCGCGCCATTATCGATGCCATTCTGGATGGTTCTCTGGATAACGCCGAAACCTTTACTCTGCCGATGTTTGATCTGGCAATCCCGACAGCGTTGCCGGGCGTGGATGCGCATATCCTCGACCCTCGCAACACCTACGGTTCACCGGAGCAGTGGCGTGAGAAAGCACAGACGCTGGCGAAGCTGTTTATTGAGAACTTTGAGAAGTATACCGATACCCCGGCAGGTGAAGCGCTGGTGAGTGCGGGTCCGAAACTGTAAAAAATGTGTCGGGTGGCGCCAGGCTACCCGACAGACAGTGCAAACACAGGCCGGGTAGGCGAGACGCCGCCCGGCCTTTTTTTTAACTTTCCTTCGTCTGCCCCTGCACCTTCGCGACAGGCACCGGCAGCCAGGCGCGAATCAACAGACCGCCCCGCAGGCTGGTATCAATTTCCAGCAGGCCGTTATGGTTGTCGATAATGCGCTGTACAATCGCCAGCCCCAGACCGGTACCGCTGGTGCTACGGGCGCTGTCGCCACGTACAAACGGCTGGAACAGATGCTTACGCTGCTCAGGCTTGATGCCAGGGCCATCGTCTTCCACCTGGAACCAAACGCGATTAAGCTCGCGACCGCTGCTGACTTTAATCCACCCGTTACCATAGCGCGCGGCATTCACCACCATATTGGCGACGGCGCGTTTAATGGACAGCGGATGCATACGCACGGGAATGTCGCCCGGTTGAAGCTCGGTTTCAATTTCCCGCTCATAGCCGCTTTCCGCCGCCACCACTTCACCCAGCACCGCATTGAGATCCGCAAGCTCCATCGGCATCTCCTGGCCGGTGCGCAGGTAGTCGATGAACTGCTCGATAATGGCGTTACACTCTTCGATGTCTTTGTTAATCGACTCCGCGAGATAGCCATCCTCTTCGCCCATCATCTCGGTTGCCAGACGAATACGCGTCAGCGGCGTACGCAGGTCATGGCTGACCCCCGCCATCAGCAGGGTGCGATCGTCCGCCAGCTGCTTCACGCCCGCAGCCATGTGGTTAAAGGCCCGGGTCACGGAACGCACCTCGGAGGCGCCATACTCGCGCAACGGCGGCGGGATAATGCCTTTACCGACCTGCAGCGCTGCGTGCTCCAGGTCGACCAATGGTCGGTTTTGGATTCGAATAAACAGCCACGCGCCGCCGATAGCCAATAGCATAATCGCCAGCGTATAGCGGAACAGCGGCGAGAAGTCGCCCTGATGGATCTCGGTCAGCGGTACGCGCACCCAGATATTGGGCGACAGCCAGGTTTTCAGCCACACCACTGGCGAGCTCTTGTTGACCTCAACGCGGACTTCCGTCGGGCCGCCCAGCTGCTGCGCCATCTGCTGGCTTAAAAATTCATAGTGCTGCGCCCAGCGCAGCCCTGCATCTTCCGCCGCTTCATCGGAATAGAGCGAAATGCCCAGCTCGCGGTAGATCTCGCGGCGAAACGCCGGCGGCACCACCAGCTGCGTACCGTCCTCCAGTTGCAGCTTATCGGTCATCAGCATACGGACTTCGTACGCCAACACCTTATTAAACTGCTGGAGGCTCGGCAGAATGGCGAAGTTCAGCACCACAAGATAGGTCGTCACCAGGCTGACGAACAGCAGGGTGACGATAAGCAGCAAGGTACGAGCAAACGAACTTCGCGGCGAGAAGCGCATTCGCCTCATGCTTTAGCGCCGTCCGGTACGAAGACGTAGCCCAGGCCCCACACGGTCTGGATATAGCGCGGATGCGCAGGATCCTCCTCCACCATACGGCGCAGTCGGGAGATTTGCACGTCAATGGAGCGCTCCATCGCGGAGTATTCTCGACCGCGCGCCAGGTTCATCAACTTGTCGCGAGACAGCGGTTCGCGCGGATGGCTGACCAACGCTTTCAGAACGGCGAATTCGCCGCTGGTGAGCGGCATCGGCTCATCCTCACGGAACATTTCGCGGGTGCCGAGGTTAAGCTTGAACTTACCGAAAGCGATAACCGCTTCTTCCTGCGACGGCGCACCCGGCAGTTCGTTAGCCTGACGGCGCAGCACAGCCCGAATACGCGCCAGCAACTCACGCGGGTTAAACGGTTTTGGAATATAGTCATCGGCGCCGATTTCGAGACCGACGATACGGTCAACCTCTTCGCCCTTCGCGGTCACCATAATGATCGGCATCGGGTTGCTCTGGCTACGCAGACGGCGGCAAATGGACAGCCCGTCTTCGCCAGGCAGCATCAGATCCAGCACCATCAGATGGAAAGATTCGCGGGTCAACAGGCGGTCCATTTGTTCCGCGTTCGCCACACTTCGAACCTGGAAGCCCTGCTCGGTCAGGTAACGCTCGAGTAACGCACGCAGACGCATGTCGTCATCAACAACCAGAATCTTATAATTCTCTTGCATTGTTTTTACTCCCAAAGGTTCATAACAATCATGAGTGCGTATTCTCAAAAAAGCGTACGCCGCGCTCCAGCTAAATCTGGTATAAATTCTAGCCGAAATTGTTACAAAGCATATTTAACAGCAGCTTATCTGTACATTTCATCACAATAAACCATTTTTCACTCAACTGGATTATGATGTGAGACGTATTGTGCGCAAGTTCAGGCAGCAGAAGGTAACGGAACACGATGAAAACGCCGCTGATTACCCGTGAGGGTTACGAAAAACTCAAGAAAGAACTGGACTATCTCTGGCGCGAAGAGCGCCCGGAGGTGACGAAAAAAGTCACCTGGGCGGCAAGTCTTGGCGATCGCAGCGAAAACGCTGACTACCAGTACAACAAAAAGCGCCTGCGCGAAATTGACCGCCGGGTACGCTACCTGACCAAGTGTCTGGAACATCTGAAAATTGTCGATTACTCCCCGCAGCAGGAAGGCAAAGTCTTCTTCGGCGCCTGGGTGGAGATCGAAAACGACGACGGCGATATCAAGCGCTTTCGCATCGTCGGTTACGATGAAATTTTTGGCCAAAAAGACTACATTTCTATCGATTCCCCGATGGCGCGGGCGCTGCTCAAAAAAGAGGTGGGCGATCTGGCGACCGTACAGACCCCGGGCGGCGAAGCGACCTGGTATGTGAATGACATCGAATATGTGAAGTAACCCGTCCGGAACACGCCGGTTGCCACCCCGGACGGCTGGCATTTTTGTCAGTCAGTCCGTATAACTATCCCCTGATTTTCGATCCACAAGATGAAAAATAGCCATGATGAATGATTCGCTCTGCCGCATTATTGCGGGTGAACTTCAGGCCAGAAACGAACAGGTAGAAGCTGCCGTTCGCTTGCTTGATGAAGGGAACACCGTGCCGTTTATCGCACGTTATCGTAAGGAAGTGACCGGTGGTCTGGACGACACGCAGTTGCGTAACCTGGAGACCCGTCTGGGTTATCTGCGCGAACTGGAAGACCGACGTCAGGCGATCCTCAAATCGATTGGCGAGCAGGGCAAACTCACCAGCGATCTGGAAAAAGCCATTAACGGCACCCTGAGCAAAACCGAATTAGAAGATCTCTATCTGCCGTATAAACCGAAGCGCCGCACGCGCGGGCAGATTGCGATTGAAGTGGGCCTTGAGCCGCTGGCCGACCTGCTGTGGAACGAGCCCTCCCACGATCCGGACGCCGAAGCGGCAAACTATATCAACGCCGACAACGGCGTCGCTGACGTCAAAGCCGCGCTTGATGGCGCCCGCTACATCCTGATGGAGCGTTTTGCCGAAGATGCGGCCCTGCTGGCGAAAGTGCGCGACTACCTGTGGAAGAACGCGCATCTGGTCGCCGCCGTGGTCGCGGGTAAAGAGGACGAAGGCGCGAAGTTCCGCGACTACTTCGATCACCATGAACCGATCGCCACCGTCCCGTCGCACCGCGCGCTGGCAATGTTCCGCGGGCGCAATGAAGGCGTGCTGCAGCTGTCGCTGAACCCTGATCCGCAGTTCGATGAGCCACCGAAAGAGAGCCACTGCGAGCAGATCATCATCGACCACCTCGGCCTGCGCCTGAACAACGCCCCGGCGGACGGATGGCGTCGCAGCGTGGTGAGCTGGACCTGGCGCATTAAAGTGCTGATGCACCTGGAAACCGAACTGATGGGCACCGTGCGCGAGCGCGCGGAGGATGAGGCGATCAACGTCTTCGCCCGCAACCTGCATGACCTGCTGATGGCCGCCCCCGCCGGGCTACGCGCCACCATGGGCCTCGATCCGGGTCTGCGTACCGGCGTGAAGGTGGCGGTGGTCGATGCGACCGGCAAACTGGTGGCGACCGACACTATTTATCCGCACACCGGCCAGGCGGCCAAAGCGGCAGTGGTCGTCGCCGCGCTGTGCGAAAAATATAACGTGGAGCTGGTGGCGATCGGTAACGGTACTGCCTCGCGCGAAACCGAGCGTTTTTACCTCGACGTGCAAAAGCAGTTCCCAAAGGTCACGGCGCAAAAGGTTATCGTCAGCGAAGCCGGCGCGTCGGTCTATTCCGCCTCCGAGCTCGCGGCGCTGGAGTTCCCGGACCTCGACGTCTCCCTGCGCGGCGCGGTGTCTATCGCCCGCCGTCTGCAGGATCCATTGGCGGAGCTGGTGAAGATCGACCCAAAATCGATCGGCGTGGGTCAGTACCAGCACGACGTCAGCCAGACGCAGCTCGCACGTAAGCTCGACGCGGTGGTGGAAGACTGCGTAAACGCCGTCGGCGTTGATCTCAATACCGCCTCTGTGCCGCTGCTGACCCGCGTGGCGGGGTTAACCCGCATGATGGCGCAGAATATCGTAGCGTGGCGTGATGATAACGGTCAGTTCCAGAACCGCCAGCAGTTACTGAAAGTGAGCCGTCTGGGGCCGAAAGCCTTCGAACAGTGCGCGGGCTTCCTGCGCATCAACCACGGCGACAACCCGCTCGACGCCTCAACCGTCCACCCGGAAGCTTATCCGGTGGTTGAACGCATCCTGGCCGCCACCCAGCAGGCGCTGAAAGACCTGATGGGCGACAACAGCGCGCTACGCAATCTGAAAGCGGTGGATTTTACCGACGACCGGTTCGGCGTCCCAACGGTCAGCGATATCATCAAAGAGCTGGAAAAACCGGGGCGCGACCCGCGTCCGGAATTCAAAACGGCGCAATTTGCTGACGGCGTGGAAACCATGAACGACCTGCTGCCGGGGATGGTGCTGGAAGGGGCGGTCACCAACGTCACCAACTTCGGCGCGTTCGTCGACATCGGCGTACACCAGGACGGCCTGGTGCATATCTCTTCCCTTGCCGACAAGTTTGTGGAAGATCCGCACACCGTCGTCAAAGCAGGCGATATCGTGAAGGTCAAAGTGCTGGAAGTCGACCTGCAGCGTAAGCGCATCGCTCTGACCATGCGTCTGGACGAACAGCCGGGCGACAGCAATGCGCGTCGTGGCGGCGGTTCACGCGAGCAAAACGGCGCGCGTCCGGCGGCAAAAGCGGCCAAACCGCGCGGTCGCGACGCCCAGCCAGCCGGAAATAGCGCGATGATGGATGCGTTATCCGCCGCGTTTGGTAAGAAGAAATAATCCACGCAGATAAGCCTTCTCATTATTGATGAGAAGGCTTAATTTTTCTCAATAATTCAGAAAACATTCACGTTCCACGCCGCAATAAAACAGTCAGGCGCCACGCCTGACGCCATTAACATTCCGGCCAATTTCGCCGTCTGTCAAAAATTGAGCAATGTCAAAAGTCCTGCGGATTATTGGCCAATTCAACACTCCGTCACAGTTTATCGATTGAAGATAAAAACCATTCTCATTATCATTGTACCCATTGATGTTTTATCCTTTTTCCCGTTGGTATTACGT
>NZ_JAFAGS010000065.1 GCF_019237635.1 Pluralibacter sp. | reverse complement strand
GCCATCCTTTCCGCCACACCGCTTGATGCCTCCTGCTCCTGGCGGGCGCGCTATCTGGCGTCGCTACAGCAAACGTTGGCGCCGTTTTCCTGGCGGCTGGTTATCATCGCCCTTGGAATGGGAGAACGCCTGTCGTTACCGCCTGAGGTCAAGGCCATCATGCAGCAAACGGGAACAATGCACCTGATGGCGATTTCCGGCTTGCATATTGCCTTAGGCGCGCTGCTGGGGTCACTGCTGGTTCGGGGAGTCCAGCGTCTGCTGCCGGGACGCTGGATAAACTGGCGGTTACCGCTGGCGGCAGGTTTTCTCGGCGCATTTTTGTATGCTGTTTTAACCGGGCTGCAACCACCGGCGCTGCGCACGGTGGTCGGTATTGGCGTCTGGTATGCGCTGCGTCTTCACGGGCGGCGATGGTCATCGTGGGAAGCCTGGCTGTGCGGCATGGCTGCTATCCTGGCGATGGACCCGCTGGCGGTGCTTTCGCAAAGCCTGTGGCTGTCATGCTTTGCCGTTGCGGCGCTTATCTTCTGGTATCAGTGGGTACCGCCGCCGCGCTGGAAACGAGGCGGGTGGCTGCTGAATCTTCTGCATTTGCAGGTTGGGCTGATGTTTTTGCTGCTGCCGTTACAGGTTTTACTTTTTCACGGCGTCAGTGGGGTGTCTGTGGCGGCAAATCTGTTCGCGGTTCCGCTGGTGACGCTGCTGATAGTCCCGCTGATTCTCACTGGCATGCTGTTGCACCTTACCGGACTGGCTTCGGTGGAGTACGGCGTCTGGCAGGTGACCGATTCTCTGATGGCGGGGCTTTTCTGGCTGTTGTACCACCTTCCGACGGGCTGGCTCAACATCGATGCGCGCGGTCTCTGGCCGACGCTGCTGCCGTGGCTGCTGATTGTCGTCTGGCGCTTTCACGCCTGGACGACCGCCCCGGCCCTGTGGGGGACGCTGTGCATACTGTTGACCTTTCCATTCTGGCGGTTTAGCGCGAGTCATCTGTGGCGCGTCACCATGCTGGACGTCGGGCAGGGGCTGGCGATGGTGATTGAACGAAACGGCAGGGCGATTCTTTACGACACCGGGCTTGCCTGGCCTGGCGGCGACAGCGCTCAGCAGCTGATTGTTCCCTGGCTGCGCTGGCATCATCTGGTTCCCGACGGGATTATCATTAGCCACGAGCATCTCGACCACCGTGGCGGGTTAAATACGTTGGCGCAAACGTGGCCGACGGCGTGGATCCGCAGTTCGTTAGGCTGGAAAGGGCATCAGCCGTGTCAGCGAGGGGAGCGCTGGTACTGGGAAGGGTTGCGCTTTCAGGCGCTCTGGCCATTGCCTGGAGGGATGGAAAAAGGCAACAACCATTCCTGCGTCGTCAGAGTGGATGACGGTCATTTCAGCATCTTGCTCACTGGAGACATTGAATTAGCGGCAGAAAAAATGCTGATAAGTCATTACTGGCAGCATGTGGCGTCTACAGTTATCCAGGTTCCTCATCATGGCAGCCTGACCTCGTCTGGCGTCACGCTGCTACAGCGAGTCAATGGAACGCTGGCATTGGCTTCCGCGGCGCGCTACAACGCCTGGCATTTCCCGGCCCAAAAGGTGAAAAAGCGCTATCAGCAGCAGGGCTACCGCTGGCTGGATACGCCGCATCAGGGGCAAATTACGCTCAGTTTTAATACTGAGAGTTGGCAAATCCATAGCTTACGCGATCAATATTTCCGTCGTTGGTATCATCAGTGGTTTGGCGATACCCCTGAGAACGGGTAGAATATGCGGCTATTTCAACACAAGCTGGTTTTTTGAATGCAGAACGACAAAGATCTCTCCACGTGGCAGACCTTCCGCAGACTTTGGCCTTTGATTGCGCCTTTTAAAGCGGGGTTGATCGTGGCGGCTGTGGCGTTAATTCTTAACGCAGCCAGCGATACCTTCATGTTATCGCTGCTTAAACCATTACTGGATGATGGTTTTGGTAAAACGGATCGCTCAGTGCTGATGTGGATGCCGCTGGTGGTTATTGGGCTGATGATCCTGCGCGGTATTACCAGCTATGTCTCCAGCTATTGTATTTCCTGGGTGTCCGGCAAGGTCGTCATGACCATACGCCGCCGCTTATTCGGCCATATGATGGGGATGCCAGTTTCCTTCTTCGACAAGCAGTCGACCGGGACGCTGCTGTCGCGCATTACCTATGATTCCGAACAGGTTGCCTCCTCATCGTCCAGCGCGCTGATTACGGTGGTGCGCGAAGGCGCCTCCATCATTGGCCTGTTCGCGATGATGTTCTGGTACAGCTGGCAGCTCTCCATCATTCTTATCGTGCTGGCGCCGATCGTGTCGTTTGCTATTCGTCTGGTATCGAAGCGTTTTCGTAATATCAGTAAGAACATGCAAAACACCATGGGGCAGGTGACTACCAGCGCGGAGCAGATGCTCAAAGGGCATAAAGAAGTGCTGATGTTTGGCGGTCAGGAAGTTGAAACCCACCGCTTCGAAAAAGTCAGCAATAGAATGCGCCTGCAGGGCATGAAGATGGTTTCCGCTTCGTCGATTTCCGATCCGGTTATTCAGCTTATCGCGTCTCTGGCGCTGGCGTTTGTACTGTATGCCGCAAGCTTCCCAAGCGTCATGGAGACCCTGACCGCCGGTACCATCACCGTCGTTTTCTCCTCGATGATTGCGCTGATGCGTCCGCTAAAATCGCTGACTAACGTGAACGCCCAGTTCCAGCGCGGTATGGCGGCGTGCCAGACGCTGTTTGCGATTCTCGACAGCGAGCAGGAAAAAGATGAAGGCACGCGAGTGATTGAGCGTGCGAAAGGCGAGGTTGAGTTCCGTCATGTGACCTTTACCTATCCAGGCCGTGAAGTGCCTGCGCTGCGCGATATCAACCTGCATATTCCGGAAGGCAAGACGGTAGCGTTGGTTGGGCGTTCCGGCTCGGGCAAATCCACCATGGCAAGCCTGATTACCCGTTTCTACGATATCAATGAAGGCGCCATTCTGCTCGACGGACACGATCTGCGGGAATACAAGCTGACGTCGTTGCGCGACCAGGTGGCGCTGGTGTCGCAGAATGTGCATCTGTTTAACGACACCGTCGCCAACAATATCGCCTACGCGCGTACCGACGTGTACAGCCGCGAAGATATCGAAAAAGCGGCGAAGATGGCCTACGCCATGGACTTTATCAACAAGATGGATAATGGCCTGGACACCGTCATCGGTGAAAACGGCGTGCTGCTCTCCGGCGGTCAGCGCCAGCGTATCGCCATTGCCCGCGCGCTGCTGCGTAATAGCCCGATCCTGATTCTGGATGAAGCGACGTCGGCGCTGGATACTGAATCCGAGCGCGCTATTCAGGCGGCGCTGGATGAACTACAGAAAAACCGCACCTCGCTGGTTATCGCTCACCGTCTTTCCACCATCGAGAAGGCCGATGAGATTGTGGTCGTTGAGGATGGCTGTATTGTCGAGCGCGGCAGCCATGAAGATTTGCTGGCGCATCGCGGCGTTTACGCGCAGCTGCATAAGATGCAATTCGGTCAATGATTGCCCGCATCTGGTCCGGTGAATCGCCGCTCTGGCTGCTGCTCTGGCCGTTATCTTTGCTTTATGGCCTGGTCAGCACATTGATTCGCCTCAGCTACCGTCTGGGGCTGAAAAAAGCCTGGCGCGCGCCGGTTCCGGTGGTGGTGGTGGGCAACCTGACGGCTGGCGGCAACGGAAAAACCCCGGTGGTTATCTGGCTGGTGGAGCAACTCCAGCAGCACGGCATTCGCGCAGGCGTTGTCTCCCGGGGCTACGGCGGTAAGGTCGGGCGTTACCCGCTGGTGCTTAACGCGCAAACCCCAACCGCAGAAGCCGGTGATGAACCGGTGCTGATTTTCCAGCGTACCGGCGCGCCGGTTGCAGTCTCCCCGAGGCGAAGCGAGGCGGTACAGGCGCTGCTCGCGGCGCACGATCCGCGCATTATCATTACCGATGACGGGCTGCAGCATTACCGGCTGGCGCGGGACAAAGAGATTGTGGTAATCGACGGCGTGCGTCGTTTCGGCAACGGCTGGTGGCTTCCGGCCGGGCCGATGCGGGAGCGCGCGTCCCGGCTACGTTCTGTTGATGCGGTTATCGTCAACGG
>NZ_JAFAGS010000052.1 GCF_019237635.1 Pluralibacter sp. | reverse complement strand
CAGCCAGTATCTGCCGCTTCAGTACACCCGCGTGCGCGAAGGCGATATCGCCGCCACGCCGCATGCCTTAATTATCGACCATATTCAGGACGTTATACGCCAGTATCACACCGCCTGTCAGGGTAACAACGAATAATAAAAGCGAAGGACTACGTTATGCCAAATATTGTCTTAAGTCGTATTGATGAGCGTTTGATTCACGGTCAGGTTGGCGTCCAGTGGGTAGGATTTGCGGGCGCGAACCTGGTGCTGGTCGCCAACGATGAGGTGGCCGAAGACCCGGTACAGCAAAATCTGATGGAAATGGTACTGGCGGAAGGTATCGCCGTTCGCTTCTGGTCTCTGCAAAAGGTGATCGACAACATCCACCGCGCGGCCGACCGCCAAAAAATTCTGCTGGTGTGCAGAACGCCAGCGGATTTCCTGAAGCTGGTTGAGGGCGGCGTCCCCGTCACCCGGATCAACGTCGGCAACATGCACTACGCCGACGGCAAGCAGCAAATCGCCAAAACGGTGTCCGTTGACGCCCACGACATTGCGGCATTCAACGGGTTGAAAAGCGCGGGCGTCGCCTGCTTTGTCCAGGGCGTGCCGACAGAACCCGCGCAGGATCTGTTTAAACTACTCTGAAGGAGATCGCGATGGAAATCAGTTTGTTACAGGCAGCCGCACTGGGCATTCTCGCCTTTATCGCGGGCCTGGATATGTTTAACGGCCTGACCCACATGCACCGCCCGGTGGTGCTTGGGCCGCTGGTCGGGTTGATTCTGGGCGACCTGCACACCGGTATTCTTACCGGGGGGACCCTGGAGCTGGTCTGGATGGGCCTGGCACCGCTGGCCGGGGCGCAGCCGCCTAACGTGATTATCGGCACCATCGTCGGGACGGCGTTTGCTATCACCACCGGGGTGAAGCCGGACGTCGCGGTAGGCGTTGCAGTACCGTTCGCCGTCGCCGTGCAGATGGGCATTACCTTCCTGTTCTCCGTCATGTCCGGCGTGATGTCGCGCTGCGACCGCATGGCGGCTAACGCCGACGCCAACGGGATTGAGCGGGTTAACTACCTCGCGCTGCTGGCGCTGGGCACGTTCTATTTCCTCTGTGCGTTTCTGCCTGTCTACTTCGGCGCGGAACACGCCAAAACCGCCATCGACGTGCTGCCTGCACGCCTGATTGACGGTCTGGGCGTCGCGGGCGGCATCATGCCCGCTATCGGCTTCGCCGTACTGCTGAAAATCATGATGAAAAACGTGTACATCCCTTATTTCATTATCGGCTTTGTGGCGGCAGCCTGGCTGAAGCTTCCGGTGTTGGCCATTGCCGCCGCCGCGCTGGCCATGGCGCTGATCGACCTGCTCCGTAAGGACCCGCAACCTGCAGCTACTCGCGCACAGCAAGAAGAGGAATTCGAAGATGGCATCTAACCACACCACACTGCCAGCAGCCGCAGACAGCGAACAGACGCTGCTTACCGGCGTAAATGAAAACATGTATGAAGACCAGAAGCTCAGCGCGGAGTTAACCAAAAAGGACATCAACCGGGTCGCGTGGCGCTCCATGTTGTTGCAGGCCTCTTTTAACTATGAACGTATGCAGGCTTCCGGCTGGCTTTACGGGCTGCTGCCGGCGCTGAAGAAGATCCATACCAACAAGCGCGACCTGGCGCGGGCCATGAAGGGCCACATGGGGTTCTTTAACACCCACCCGTTCCTGGTGACCTTTGTTATCGGCATTATTCTGGCGATGGAGCGCTCCAAGCAGGACGTCAACAGCATCCAGAGCACCAAAATCGCCGTCGGCGCCCCGCTGGGCGGCATCGGTGACGCTATGTTCTGGCTGACGCTGCTGCCCATCTGCGGCGGTATCGGCGCAAGCCTTGCCCTGCAGGGCTCGATTCTGGGGGCGATTGTCTTCCTGGTGATGTTTAACGTCGTGCATCTGGGCCTGCGCTTCGGTCTGGCGCACTATGCTTACCGGATGGGGGTGTCGGCTATCCCGCTTATCAAAGCCAACACCAAAAAGGTCGGCCATGCGGCATCCATCGTCGGGATGACGGTCATTGGCGCGCTGGTGGCGACCTACGTACGACTCGCCACCACGCTGGAAATTACCGCGGGCGACGCCGTCGTTAAGCTGCAAAGCGATGTGATTGATAAGCTGATGCCTGCCTTCCTGCCGCTGGTCTATACCCTGACCATGTTCTGGCTGGTACGCCGTGGCTGGAGCCCGTTGCGCCTGATCGGCATCACCGTCGTTCTGGGCATTGTCGGTAAATTTGCGCATTTCCTGTAATCACGAGGGAGCATGATGTTAGGCATTATTCTTACCGGCCACGGCGGATTCGCCAGTGGCCTGGCGCAAGCCATGAAGCAGGTTCTCGGCGAGCAGCCGCAGTTTGTGGCGGTCGATTTCCCGGAAAGCTCCACCACTGCGCTACTGACGGCGCAACTGACGGAGGCCACGAAAACCCTGAGCGACTGCGAAGGGATAGTCTTCCTGACCGACCTGCTCGGCGGTACGCCGTTTCGGGTCTCCTCGACGCTCGCCATGCAAACGCCAGGTTATGAGGTGATCACTGGCACCAACCTGCAGCTGCTGCTGGAAATGGCGCTGGAGCGCGACGGGCTGAGCGGCGAAGAATTTCGTCTTCAGGCGCTGGAGTGCGGACACCGCGGGTTGACCTCTCTGGTGGACGAACTGGCCCGCCACCGTGAAGAAGACTGCGAGATGGGTGAAGGCATATGACCCAGTTGCTGGACGCCATTCATACGGCATCACTGCACCCGGCCAGAATGCCGGGCGTTGACAACAGGTTAGGGTCGATTGCCATCGGCAAGCGTGCCAGCCTCATCGCCCTCAACAGCGCTCTTTTTGTGCAACACATTTGGATTCACGGTCAGGCTCTCCCCCTGTAGCCTCTTTTTCATGACGTTTTGCATGCCGTATGACGACGGCATGCCTTTTTATTCCTTTCTTTTCCTTTTCATGCCATCGGCACAACCTCATTTTTCTTTTGTTCCGTGGATCACTGTTTTCGTTTTATTCTCTTTTCGATATTGACCTTTCGTTTTCTTTTTAATAAATTCCAGCTAACGACAATATCAGTAAAGAGAAACAAAACGAAAGAAAGCAAAGGCACCACCAGCTTTCTGAAGTGAAATACCTTGATGAAGGATGATGTTATGAGTGAAACCCTGACCGGGTGCCCTACCGGAACACAAACCTGGACTGAAAAAGAGATCCGCCAGCAGCCCAACTGCTGGAGAGCATCGTTGAAAAACATTGAGCAGCAGCGTGCGAGCCTGGATGCTTTTCTTTCCCCCCTTCTGGCAGACCCGGCGCTGAAAATCATACTGACCGGCGCGGGGACATCGGCGTTTATCGGCGACATTATTTCGCCGTGGCTCTCTCGCCATACCGGGAAAAATTTTGTCGCCGTCCCGACGACCGACCTGGTGACTAACCCGGTCGACTATCTTCACGAAACGCAGCCTACGTTGCTTATCTCCTTTGCCCGCTCCGGCAACAGCCCGGAAAGCGTCGCCGCCGTCTCCCTGGCTAACCAGTGCGTCAGACAGTGCCACCACCTGATCATCACCTGCAATGAAGCCGGTGCGCTGTATCAAAACACCGTGAACGACGATCGCGCCTGGCCGCTGCTGATGCCCGCCGAAACCCATGACCGCGGCTTTGCGATGACCAGCAGCATTTCGACCATGATGGCAAGCTGCCTCGCCGTGTTCGCCCCGGAGTCGATCAACCGCCGCCGCTTTGACGATGTTGCGCGTCGCTGCGAGGAAATCATCGCCTCACTGGGGGATTTCAGCGACGGCGTTTTCGGTGATTCCCCGTGGCAGAGAGTGGTCTACCTCGGCAGCGGCGGGCTACAGGGCGCCGCGCGTGAATGTTCGCTCAAAGTGCTGGAGCTGACCGCCGGAAAACTGGCCGCGTTTTATGACTCGCCGACCGGCTTTCGCCACGGCCCGAAATCGCTGGTTAACGACAAAACGCTGGTGGTGGTGTTCGTCTCCTCACACCCCTACACCCGCCAGTACGACCTCGACCTGCTGGCCGAGCTGCGCCGTGACAACCAGGCGATGCGCGTGGTCGCGATTTCCGCCGCCGCCGACGCGGAAGTCACCGCCGGTCCGCACATTATTCTGCCCGCCGCGCGCGCGTTTATCGACGTTGAGCAGGCCTTCTGCTTCCTGATGTATGCGCAGGTATTTGCCCTGACCGAGTCCATCAAAGCAGGCATCACACCGGATACGCCTTCCGCCAGCGGCACCGTCAACCGCGTCGTGAAGGGCGTCGTCATTCACCCCTGGACCCCGGAGGAGGCATAGCATGGGCATTATCTCGACCAAATATCTGCTGCAGGATGCGCAGAAACACGGCTATGCCGTTCCGGCGTTTAACATCCACAACGCCGAAACCATTCAGGCCATCCTCGAAGTCTGTAAAGAGATGCAGTCGCCGGTGATCCTCGCCGGTACGCCTGGCACCTACAAGCACATTGCCTTCGAAGAGATCTACGCGCTGTGCCGCGCCTACTCCGAAAGCTACGACATGCCGCTGGCGCTGCATCTTGACCACCATGAATCACTGGATGATATCCGCCGTAAAGTCTACGCCGGTGTGCGCAGCGCCATGATTGACGGCAGCCATTTCCCGTTCGCCGAGAACGTGAAACTGGTGAAATCGGTGGTGGATTTCTGCCACCAGAATGACTGCAGCGTAGAGGCCGAGCTGGGCCGTCTGGGCGGTATGGAAGACGACATGAGCGTCGACGCCGGGAGCGCTTTTTTGACCGACCCGCAGGAAGCCCGCCGCTTCGTTGAGCAGACCGGCGTCGACAGCCTCGCGGTCGCCATCGGGACCGCTCACGGCCTGTACCCGCACCGTCCGAAGATCGACTTCCAGCGCCTTGGCGAAATCCGCGAAGTGGTCTCCGTTCCGCTGGTGCTGCACGGCGCCAGCGATGTACCGGACGAATACGTCCGCCGCACCATTGAGCTTGGCGTGTGCAAAGTCAACGTTGCGACCGAGCTCAAAATCGCGTTCGCCGGTGCGGTAAAAGCCTGGTTTAAGGACAACCCGGAAGGAAACGACCCGCGTTACTACATGCGTGTCGGCATGGATGCCATGAAAGACGTCGTGCGTAGCAAAATCCGCGTGTGCGGTTCAATGAACCGGTTAACCGTAGAGACCCGTGACATGCTGTAAATCATCCGGTAACTGGCCTGAATCTGGACTCAGGCCAACGCCGATTTAAGGAATAACACTCATGAGTACACCGAATATTTTATTAACCCGAATTGATAATCGCCTGGTGCATGGTCAGGTCGGCGTGACCTGGACATCGACCCTTGGCGCGAACGTGTTGATTGTCGTCGATGACGATGTCGCTAAAGACGAGATCCAACAGAAACTGATGGGGATGACTGCCGATACCTACGGGTTCGGCATTCGTTTTTTCTCCATTGAGAAAACCATCAATATTATTTCGAAAGCCGCCCCTCACCAGAAAATTTTCCTTATTTGCCGTACCCCCGCCATCGTCAGAAAGCTGATAGAAGGCGGCGTGCCGCTGAAAGACGTCAACGTCGGCAACATGCATTTCTCCGAAGGGAAAAAGCAGATAAGCAGCAAGGTTTACGTCAACGACAGCGATTTGAACGACCTGCGATTCCTCAAACGCAGCGGAGTGAATGTGTTTATCCAGGATGTCCCTGGAGATACCCGGGAAGGGATTCCTGACTAACGGGCAGTCTCGGTCACAACATAAGCAGCATGATTATTACGAGGCGATAAAATGCATGAAATAACACTTATCCAGGGCTTGTCGCTCGCAGCCCTCGTTTTTTTCCTGGGGATTGATTTTTGGCTGGAAGCGCTGTTTCTTTTTCGTCCCATTATTGTCTGTACGCTCACAGGCGCCATTCTGGGCGATATTAATATTGGTTTAATTACTGGCGGCCTGACCGAACTGGCTTTCGCCGGGTTAACGCCCGCAGGCGGCGTGCAACCCCCGAACCCCATTATGGCCGGGGTAATGACGACCGTCATTGCCTGGTCGACCGGCGTCGATGCTAAAACCGCGATTGGTCTTGGGCTCCCCTTCAGCCTGCTGATGCAGTATGTCATTCTGTTTTTCTATTCCGCCTTTTCGCTCTTTATGGCCAAAGCGGATAACTGCGCAACAGAGGCCAACACGGCCGCCTTCGCCAGACTTAACTGGACGACAACGCTTATTGTCGCCTGCTCCTATGCCGTTATCGCCTTCTTGTGTACGTACCTGGCGCAGGGCGCAATGCAGGCGCTGGTGAAAGCGATGCCGGGCTGGCTGACGCACGGGTTTGAAGTGGCTGGGGGAATCCTCCCCGCCGTGGGTTTTGGCCTGCTGCTGCGCGTCATGTTTAAGGCTCAGTACATTCCTTACCTCATCGCCGGTTTCCTGTTTGTTTGCTACATCCAGGTCAATAACCTGCTGCCGGTCGCGGTACTTGGCGCAGGGTTTGCCGTCTATGAGTATTTCAACGCCAAAGCGAAAGCCGCCGCCCAACCGCAGCCTGAAGCCCGCAAAAATGAAGAAGAGGATTACAGCAATGGAATCTGAGATCAGTAAAAAAGACATTACCCGGCTGGGATTTCGTTCGTCCTTGCTCCAGGCCAGTTTTAACTACGAGCGCATGCAGGCGGGCGGTTTTACCTGGGCAATGCTGCCATTACTCAAGAAGATCTACAAAAATGATAAAGCGGGCCTGAGCGCCGCAATGAAAGACAACCTTGAGTTTATTAACACGCACCCAAATCTCGTTGGCTTCCTGATGGGGCTACTCATCTCCATGGAGGAAAAAGGAGAAGATCGCAGTACGATTAAAGGGTTGAAGGTCGCGCTGTTTGGCCCTATCGCCGGTATTGGCGACGCTATCTTCTGGTTTACCCTGCTGCCGATTATGGCCGGTATTTGTTCATCATTCGCCAGTCAGGGAAATCTACTGGGGCCTATATTATTCTTTGCCGTTTACCTGGCCATTTTCTTCCTCCGTGTGGGATGGACACATGTCGGCTACTCCGTGGGGATAAAGGCGATTGATAAAGTTCGGGAAAACTCGCAGATGATTGCTCGTTCAGCAACCATCCTCGGGATAACGGTGATTGGCGGGCTGATTGCCTCGTATGTTCATATTAACGTCGTGACGAGCTTTGCTATCGATGCCACGCACAATGTCGCCCTCCAGCAGGACTTCTTTGACAAAGTCTTTCCGAATATCCTGCCAATGGGTTATACACTGCTGATGTACTATCTGCTGCGAGCTAAAAAAGCGCACCCGGTGCTGCTTATTGCCGCCACTTTTGTTCTGGCTATTGCCGGTTCCGCATTGGGGATCCTCTAAATGAATACCCTACGCTTTCGTTCATACCCGGACTACCGCGCGCTCAGTGCCGCGGTGTGCGACAGTATGCTAGCGCTGATGCGTCAGAAACCAGACGCCACGCTGTGTTTAGCCACGGGGGCAACCCCGTTGCTGGTGTATCAACAGTTGGTAGAAAAGATAAAGCAGCAGGCGGTGGACGTCAGTCAAATCACGTTCGTTAAGCTGGATGAATGGGCGGGAATATCGTCAGATAATCCCGGCAGCTGTGAGCATTTTCTACAACGGCATATTATCCAGCCCCTGCACATCCAGAATGAGCGCTTCATTTCGTTTGATCCTGCACACGCCAACCCGCAGGAATGCCGCCGGATTGAAGCGTTGATCGCAGGTAATGGCGGTCTGGATTTTTGCCTTCTGGGGCTCGGGAAAAACGGGCACCTGGGGCTGAACGAACCGAATGCGGCCCTGACGCCCGGTTGTCATATTGCCCAACTGGATGAACAAACCCGGCAGCACGAGATGTTGAAAAATGCAGATCAGCCCATTACGCAGGGAATAACGCTGGGTTTACGCAATATCCTCGCCGCCAAAACCGTGTTCCTGCTGGTTGCCGGGGAAGGCAAACAGGGCGCATTTACGGCGCTGTGCGAAGAGAACGTCACCACTGCCCTGCCTGCGTCCTTTCTTTGGCTTCATCCCAACGCCACCTGTTTTTATGACGAGGCGCATTACGTCAGGTAACGTGGTTTCTTCTGAACAGGGCAAAAGACACCTTCGGGTGTCTTTTTCTTTACGCAAAAGCGGAGAAACACGACCGGATTGAGCCGCCCAGAGCCCGAGTAATTCGCCAATTTCAACAACATTGTTGAGTATTGAAGCCGTAATGACGAACGGAGGCTGATAGCGGCTCATGGATTACTCGCCCTGCTGCGCCAGCGCGTGCTTATACAACGCGTTTTTCTTCACGCCGTGGATTTCGGCGGCCAGCGCGGCGGCTTTTTTCAGCGGCAGCTCGGCCTGCAGCAGCGCCAGCGTACGCAGCGCTTCAGCGGGCAGTTCCTCTTCCTGCGCCTTGTGACCTTCGACGATCAGCACCATCTCGCCTTTACGCCGGTTGTCGTCCTCTTTCACCCACGCCAGCAGTTCGCCCACCGGCGCGCCGTTAATCGACTCCCAGGTTTTTGTCAGCTCGCGGGCCAGTACCACGTAGCGGGATTCGCCCAGCACGGCGACGATATCCTCCAGACTTTCCAGCAACCGGTGCGTAGACTCATAGAAAATCAGCGTGCGGGGTTCGTTTTCCAACGCGCGCAGCGTGTCGCGGCGCCCTTTGGATTTCGCGGGCAGGAAACCTTCATAGCAAAAGCGATCGGACGGTAACCCCGCCGCGCTCAGCGCTGCTATCGCCGCGCACGGCCCCGGCAGCGGCACCACGCGAATACCGGCCTCGCGGCAGGTACGCACCAGATGGTAGCCCGGGTCGTTAATCAGCGGCGTTCCGGCATCGGACACCAGCGCAATGTTTTGCCCCTCCTGCAGCTTCACCAGAAGTGTTTCTGCTTTTTGCTGCTCGTTATGGTCGTGCAGCGCAAATAAACGGGCATTAATCGCGAAATGTTGCAGCAGTAAACCGGTATGACGGGTGTCTTCAGCAGCAATGAGATCAACAGCTTGCAGCACTTCAAGCGCGCGATGGGTGATGTCAGCCAAGTTGCCGATGGGCGTAGGCACAATATAAAGCTGACCTTGAGAATTGTCCGCAGATTCGCGTTGTTTCATTGTTTAGTCCGTATTGCCGATTTAATATTGAGCATTGAGCTAAAAAATATCACTGGATACGTATGGTACCGTCAACATTTCGTCGTTCTAAAGCCGCGCGTTGCTTGCCCGTCGTGCTGGCAGCGTTTCTTTTCGCCGGCTGTGGCACTCAGAAGAGCGCCGAGCAAAGCACCGCCCAACTTGAGGGTAGCGCGCAGGCTGATTCAGGTTATTACCTGCAGCAGATGCAGCAAAGCTCAGATGATAGCAAGACCAACTGGCAATTACTCGCCATTCGTGCACTGCTGAAAGAAGGGAAAAGCCAGCAGGCGATGGCGTTGTTCGGCCAGTTGCCGCAGAATCTGAACGACGCGCAGCGGCAGGAGCAATCTCTGCTGGCGGTTGAACTCAAGCTGAGCCAGAAAGATTTTGCCGGCGCGCAGGCGAAGCTTGCGAAAATCACGCCTGCAACGCTTGACGCTAACCAGCAGGCGCGCTTCTGGCAGGATACGATTACCGCGGAGCAAGGAAAACCCTCCCTGCCGCTGCTGCGCGCGCTGATCGCGCAAGAGCCGCTGCTGGCTTCGCCGCAGGAGAAGCAGAAAAACATCGACGCCACCTGGCAGGCGCTGTCGTCAATGAGTAAAGAGCAGGCGAGCGCGCTGGTTATTAATGCCGATGAAAATGTACTGCAGGGCTGGCTGGATCTGCAGCGCGTGTGGTTCGACAACCGCAACGATCCGGATATGATGAAAGCCGCCATTAAAGACTGGCAGACCCGCTATCCGCAGAACCCGGGCGCGAAAATGCTGCCTACGCCACTGACCAACGTCCAGAGCTTCAAACCGGCGTCAACATCGAAAATCGCCCTGCTGTTGCCGTTAAACGGCCAGGCGGCGGTATTTGGCCGCACTATCCAGCAGGGGTTTGAAGCCGCGAAGAACGGCGGTGTCAACACGGTAAGCGGCAGCGCGGTTCCTCAGCAGGTGGCGCAGGCGGCGAACAGCAACGTCGTCAGCCCGGCGCAGGCTGAAGTCAGCGATCTGACCAGCGAGCAACCGGCCGCGTCCGCCCTGGTCATTGCCGCAACGCCCACTCAACCAGTACAGGCGCCGCAAGGCCCCCAGGCGCAACCCGTACAGGCGCCAAACACCGTGCAGCCAGCCACCGCGACTCCGGTAGCGCCTGCCGCCCAGCCAACGGTTTCTGTCGCTCCGCAGGCGGTCACCACCGCCGCGGCTAACCCTTCGGCCGAGCTGAAAATTTACGATACCACCACGGCGCCGCTGAACCAGCTCCTCGCCCAGGCGCAGCAGGATGGCGCTTCGATTGTGGTCGGCCCGTTGCTGAAAAATAACGTTGATGAGCTGGCGAAAAGTAATACCAGCCTGAACGTGCTGGCGCTTAACCAGCCGGAACACGTCGAAAACCGCGCGAATATCTGCTATTTCGCCCTCTCACCAGAGGATGAAGCCCGCGATGCGGCGCGCCATATCCACGACCAGGGCAAACAGGCGCCGCTGCTGCTGCTTCCGCGCAGCGCGCTCGGCGATCGCGTGGCCACAGCGTTTGCCCAGGAGTGGCAGAGACTGGGCGGCGGTATTGTGCTGCAGCAAAAATTTGGCTCCACCGCTGAGTTGAAAATGGGCGTCAATGGCGGCGGCGGCATTGCGCTGAGCGGCAGCCCGATCACCGCCAGCCTGCCGCAGCAGCAGGGCGTGACTATCGGCGGTCTGAACATCCCGGCGCCGCCGAGCGATGCGCAGATCACCGGAGGCGGTAAAATCGACGCCGCCTACATCGTGGCGACGCCGGAAGAGATTGCCTATCTCAAGCCGATGATCGCCATGCGTAACGGCAGCCAGGACGGCGGCGTCACGCTGTACGCCAGCTCCCGTAGCGCGCAGGGAACCGCAGGCCCGGATTTCCGTCTGGAAATGGACGGTTTGCAGTATAGCGAAATCCCGATGCTGGCCGGCAGCAACCCGGCCTTGATGCAGCAGGCGCTGAGCGCCGTGCATAATGACTACTCGCTGGCTCGTCTGTATGCCATGGGCGTCGATGCCTGGGCGCTGGCGAACAACTTCTCGCAGATGCGTCAGGTCCCTGGATTTGAACTTAATGGCAACACGGGCGATCTAACCGCTAATCCGGATTGTGTGATCAACAGGAAGTTGTCATGGCTCAAATACCAGCAGGGGCAAATCGTCCCGGCCAGTTAAGTTCTAAACAGACCGGCGACGCGTGGGAACAGCAGGCGCGTCGCTGGCTGGAGAGTAACGGCTTACGCTTTATCGCCGCCAATGTACGCACCCGCGGCGGCGAAATCGACCTTATAATGAAAGACGGTGCGATTACCGTGTTTGTCGAAGTGCGCTATCGGGCGTCGGCATGCTATGGTGGCGCAGCGGCAAGCGTAACCCGCAGCAAACAGATAAAACTATTACACACCGCCCGCCTGTGGCTTGCCCGCCACAATGGGAGTTTTGAGACTGTGGATTGCCGGTTCGATGTGGTAGCCTTCACCGGCGGTCGAATCGAATGGTTCAAAAATGCCTTTGGCGAATAGCCTGACTACAGAATTTAAGGGAAATCGTGCTCGACAGAATTAAAGCCTGCTTTACGGAAAGCATTCAAACCCAAATAGCAGCAGCAGAAGCACTCCCGGACGCCATTTCCCGGGCGGCGATGACGCTGGTGCAATCTTTACTGAACGGCAACAAAATCCTCTGTTGTGGCAATGGCACCTCCGCCGCCAACGCACAGCATTTTGCTGCCTGCATGATCAACCGTTTCGAGACAGAGCGCCCCGGTTTACCCGCCATTGCGTTGAATACCGATAATGTGGTGCTGACCGCCATCGCCAATGACCGTCTCCATGATGAAGTGTACGCCAAGCAGGTGCGTGCGCTCGGTCATGCGGGCGACGTACTGCTGGCGATTTCGACCCGCGGCAACAGTCGCGATATCGTCAAAGCGGTAGAAGCGGCGGTGACACGCGATATGACCATTGTCGCGCTGACCGGGTATGACGGCGGGGAGCTGGCTGGCCTGCTGGGCCAGCAGGACGTGGAAATCCGTATTCCGTCTCACCGTAGCGCGCGTATTCAGGAAATGCATATGCTGACGGTGAACTGTCTTTGCGATCTGATTGATAACACCCTTTTCCCACACCAGGACGATTAAGGAGTACCTATGAAGGCATTAGCGCCCCTCGCAGTCCTTATTTCCGCTCTGCTGCTGCAGGGATGTCTCGCGGCGGCGGTCGTTGGCACTGCGGCGGTTGGCACAAAAGCCGCAACCGACCCACGCTCTGTGGGTACTCAGGTGGATGACAGCACGCTTGAACTGCGCGTGAACAACACCCTGCAAAAAGATGCACAAATTAAGAAAGAAGCGCGCATCAACGTGATGGCCTATCAGGGCAAAGTGTTGCTGACCGGCCAGTCGCCGTCTGCGGACCTGACCTCCCGCGCCAAACAGATAGCGATGGGCGTGGAAGGAACGAGCGAGGTGTATAACGAAATCCGCCAGGGTCAGCCGATCGGGTTGGGCACCACCTCTTCCGACACCTGGATAACCACCAAAGTGCGCTCACAGCTGTTCAGCACTGATCAGGTGAAGGCCTCTAACGTGAAGATCACCACGGAAAACAGCGAAGTGTTCCTGATGGGGCTGGTGACCGACCGCGAAGGAAAAGCGGCGGCGGATATCGCCAGCCGGGTGAGCGGCGTGAAGCACGTCACCACCGCATTTACCTACATCAAATAACGCTCACTACCCGGCAGCATGCTGCCGGGCCGCCATCTGGCGAAGCCGGGCGGAGGGCAGAATAGTCACGCCATCCTCTCCCGGCGATAGCGACTGGGCCAGTAGCGCCCGCGCCACATCTTTCGCCTCAATCGATTTCCAGTTTCCCGGCAACAGACGAAACAGCGGCGCCAGCAGAGATTCGTTAAGCCGGTGGGTTTTCCGCTCGCCTAACAGCATCGACGGGCGGGCAATCGTCAGGCTCGGCCAGCGCTGCGCGATAAGCGCCCCCTCCATTTCGCCTTTTACCCGGTTGTAGAAAAACGGCGAACGGGCATTGGCGCCCATGGCGCTGACCACCAGCATCTGCGTCGCGCCCAGGCGCCGTCCGGCCAGCGCGGTCTCTATCACCAGCGTGTAGTCGGCATGAATAAACGCGGTTTTACTGCCCGCATCGCGTCGGGTCGTGCCAAGGCAGCAGAACACGATATCGACAGGCCCCTCGACCTGCTCCAGCGCTTTCAGGAGCTGCGGGTTATGGATGTTAGTCACGCCTGGCATCGGCGGCATAGGGCGTCGGGTCGCCGCCGTTATCGAGGTAATACCCGGCTCTCGCAGCAGTAAACGCAGTAAGTGAGCACCAACCAGCCCCGTTGCGCCGGTAATCAGTACATTTGCCATGGTTTACTCCTGGCGTAGCCAATGGATCTTTTTGCCAAAACCCAGCGTGTTATCTGTAAATTTTAGTTCATCAAGACGAATTTCCCACACTGGCGACGGGTGTATTCTGGCGACGGGAAAACGTCGATTGTAGCGCTCGCGCATCCTTTCGCTTTCTTCGCCTTCCAGCAGGCGGATCTCGCCGCGAAACTGTACTCCGCGAATCAGCGCCACGGTTTTTGGTTGGCCGTTGACGGTGCCTGCAACCGGGGCGCGTTTGCCGCTCATCCGGGCATGGCGCGTGGTTTCTTCCGTCAGGAGGTAAAAGGCGACCTTTTCGCGGTCATAGAGGTAAAACGCGCAGGCCGCCCATAGCTCGCCGTTTTGCGCCACGCTCCAGCTGACGACGTGCTGTTTCTCCAGCCAACGGCTGATGGCAGCCAGTGATTCCATTTTTCCTCTCCTGCGTGCTATGGTGCGGTCACCTTAACACAGGAGTCATAGCGTGTGCTGGTTCGTCTATTTGATTCGTACGGCGGATAATCGCCTCTATACCGGCATTACAACGGATGTCGCACGCCGCGTAGAACAGCATCAGCGAGGGAAAGGCGCCAAGGCCCTGCGCGGCAAGGGTGAACTCAGCCTGGCCTTTTCCGCCGAAGTGGGTGAACACTCACTAGCGTTGCGGATCGAGTACCGTATTAAGCAGCTGACGAAGCGCCAGAAAGAGCGCCTCGTCGCCGGAGATGACACCGTTGAGATGCTGCTGGCGCAACTCAAAAGCGATTGAAATGATCGCAGTACTCCACCAGACCGTGAACGCCGTTGAGGGCATCGTCGGCCAGGCGGTGAACCTGGAACCCGGCTTCCGTGTCCGGCCAGCGGCAGCGCAGGTCGAAGCGGGACGCGGGTTCAAAGCCCAGACGGCTATACAGCGCCGGATCGCCAAGCGTCACCACGGCGGCATAACCAAACTCATTGAGTGAATCCAGCCCCTCATACACCAGCTGGCGACCAATGCCCTGCCCGCGATAGTTTTCGTCCACCGCCAGCGGCGCAAGCCCGACCCATTGCAGCTCTTCGCCTTCAACACTCACTGGGCTAAAGGCCACATAGCCGACCACCTGCCCTTCGTCGTCTGTGGCGACCAGGCCAAGAGTAATTAAGCCGTCTTCACGCAGGTCATGTACCAACTTTGCTTCTGCGTCGCCCCCGAAGGCGCGACGCAGCAGGGAATCTATCCCCGGCGCGTCAATCCCAATTTCCACTCGTATCAGCATGGCTCACCTACCGATGTGTGTCTGGTTGGCGAAGGAGTTTTCATCCCCGCTTCCACAAAGTCCGCCAGCTGCAGCAGCATGACGCGAAGCGCTTTCGGCATCTGCTCAAGCTCAATGGCGTCCATCACGTTTTTGACATACAGCCCCAGTTCCGTGTCGCCTTCAATCACTAAACGGCGCTGGAAAAAGAGCGTGTCCGGATCCTGTTTGCGTGCCGCGATCATCAGCAGATCGCTGGCGTCGGCGCTGAAGCTCACATCGGCCTCTGCGGACTGGCTGACCACCAGCTTGTCGTGGTCAACGGACGTGAACCACCGCAGCCCGATGTCGCGCACCTCAATGCTTAACCAGCGGCCTTCAAGGAAATCCAGCTCCCCGTCAGCCAGCGCCTGGCGAAATTGCCAGCTCAATACCTGTTCCAGCACCTGACGTTTCAACGCAAACGGCGTCATTTTTACCGGTACGCTCATCAGAGTCGGGCCCAGTTGTACCAGGCGCGAACGCAGTTTATCCAACACGAGCTTTACTCCCTCAATGCAAAAGTCCTGTTATTTTGCCATATCAGATAAACGACATAGCGGCGTAAATCAACAATTCTGTAAGAGCCTGTACCCATTATTAGCGTCATCAATACGCTTTTAACTGCCTCAAATCAAAAATTGTCGCCGATGGGTTAACTAAAATCCCAGTTCGTTAACAATTCTGCGGCCCTGCGGGTCGCTGCCTTCAGGAAATATTATGGAGCTGCTCTGCCCTGCCGGAAATCTTCCGGCGCTTAAGGCGGCCATCGAAAACGGTGCCGATGCCGTGTATATCGGGCTGAAAGATGATACTAACGCCCGCCACTTTGCCGGTCTTAACTTCACCGAAAAAAAACTGCAGGAAGCGGTCAACTTTGTGCATCAGCATCGCCGCAAGCTGCACATCGCCATTAATACGTTTGCGCATCCCGACGGCTACGCCCGCTGGCAGCGCGCGGTGGATATGGCCGCGCAGCTCGGCGCCGACGCCCTGATCCTCGCCGACCTCGCGATGCTGGAATACGCCGCTGAGCGCTATCCGCATATTGAACGCCACGTGTCGGTCCAGGCCTCCGCCACTAACGAAGAGGCGATTCGCTTTTACCATCGCCACTTTGACGTCGCGCGCGTTGTACTGCCACGCGTATTGTCCATCCATCAGGTTAAGCAACTCGCGCGCGCCACGCCAGTACCGCTGGAAGTTTTTGCGTTCGGCAGCCTGTGCATTATGGCGGAAGGACGCTGTTATCTCTCCTCTTATTTAACAGGGGAGTCGCCCAATACCGTCGGCGCCTGCTCGCCCGCCCGTTTCGTTCGCTGGCAGCAAACGCCGCAGGGGCTGGAATCACGCCTCAATGACGTGCTGATCGACCGCTACCAGGAGGGTGAAAACGCGGGTTATCCGACGCTGTGCAAAGGCCGCTATCTGGTGGACGGCGAGCGCTATCATGCGCTGGAAGAGCCCACCAGCCTCAACACGCTGGAACTGCTGCCTGAGCTGCTGGCGGCGAATATCGCTTCAGTGAAAATCGAAGGTCGCCAGCGCAGCCCGGCTTATGTCAGCCAGGTCGCCAAAGTATGGCGTCAGGCGATTGACCGCTGTATGGCCGATCCGCAGAACTTTGTCCCGCAGTCCGCGTGGATGGAGACGCTGGGCTCGATGTCCGAAGGTACCCAGACGACCCTTGGCGCATATCACCGTAAATGGCAGTAGGTAACGCGATGAAATATTCATTAGGACCGGTGCTCTACTACTGGTCAAAAGAGACGCTGGAGGCCTTTTACCAGCAGGCGGCGCACAGCTGCGCCGATGTGATTTACCTCGGCGAGGCGGTCTGCAGCAAGCGTCGCGGCACCAAAGTCGGCGACTGGCTTGAGATGGCGAAAAGCCTGGCCGGTAGCGGCAAGCAGGTCGTGCTTTCGACCCTTGCGCTGGTACAGGCGTCGTCGGAACTGGGCGAGCTGAAGCGCTATGTCGACAACGGCGAATTTCTGATCGAGGCCAGCGATCTTGGCGTGGTGAATCTGTGCGCCGAGCGCAAGCTGCCGTTCGTCGCCGGGCACGCACTGAACTGCTATAACGCCGTCACACTGCGCCTGCTGCTCAAACAGGGCATGGCGCGCTGGTGTATGCCGGTCGAGCTGTCCCGGGACTGGCTGGTCAATCTGCTTAATCAGTGTGATGAGCTGGGGATCCGCAATCAGTTTGAGGTGGAAGTGCTGAGCTACGGTCACCTGCCGCTGGCGTACTCCGCGCGCTGCTTTACCGCCCGCTCGGAAGACCTCCCGAAAGACGAGTGCGAAACCTGCTGCATCAAGTACCCGAATGGCCGCAGCGTGCTGTCGCAGGAAAATCAGCAGGTATTTGTGCTTAACGGTATTCAGACCATGAGCGGTTATGTCTATAACCTCGGCAACGAGCTCGCCTCCATGCAGGGACTGGTCGACATGGTCCGTCTGTCGCCGCTGGGAAGTGAAACCTTTGCGATGCTCGATGCCTTCCGCGCCAACGAAAACGGGGCGGCGCCGCTGCCGCTGACGGCAAACAGCGACTGCAACGGCTACTGGAAACGCCTCGCCGGGCTGGAACTGCAGGCATAATAAAAGCTCGCTTTGTTAACAACGGTTACTATTTTTTAATGCACTATTAACCAATATACCGTCGACAAAGTGAGCTGTTATGACTGACAAAAACATTCCGTTTTCGGTGTTGGATCTGGCGCCGATCCCACAGGGAGCCTCTGCCAAAGAGGCTTTCTCGCATTCTCTGAGTCTCGCTCGTCTCGCGGAAAAACGCGGCTACCATCGCTACTGGCTGGCGGAACACCACAATATGGTCGGCATCGCCAGCGCGGCGACGTCCGTACTGATAGGTTATCTCGCCGCCAACACCACGACGCTGCATCTCGGCTCCGGCGGCGTCATGCTGCCGAACCACTCGCCGCTGGTTATTGCCGAGCAGTTTGGTACGCTCAATACCCTCTACCCTGGCCGCATTGATTTAGGGCTTGGCCGCGCTCCGGGCAGCGATCAGCCGACCCTGCGCGCGCTGCGCCGCCATATGAGCGCCGATATCGACAGCTTTCCGCGCGACGTCGCAGAACTCGTAGACTGGTTTGACGCCCGCGATCCGAATCCGCACGTGCGTCCGGTGCCCGGCTTCGGCGAGAAGATCCCGGTATGGCTGTTGGGATCCAGTCTCTACAGCGCGCAGCTGGCGGCACAGCTCGGCCTGCCTTTCGCCTTCGCCTCCCACTTCGCGCCGGATATGCTGCATCAGGCCCTGCACCTCTATCGCACACACTTCACGCCCTCTGCGCGCCTGGAAAAACCGTACGCGATGGTGTGCATCAACATCATTGCCGCCGACAGCAACCGCGATGCGGAGTTCCTGTTTACCTCTATGCAGCAGGCGTTTGTGAAGCTGCGTCGCGGCGAGACGGGGCAGCTTCCGCCGCCGGTAGAGAATATGCACTCACTCTGGTCCGCCCCGGAACAGTACGGCGTGCAGCAGGCGCTGAGCATGTCGCTGGTCGGCGATAAGGCGAAAGTGCGCCATGGGCTGGAAGCCGTCCTGCGTGAAACCCAGGCGGATGAAATTATGGTTAACGGCCAGATTTTCGATCACCAGGCGCGTCTGCATTCGTTTGATTTGGCGATGGAGGTGAAGGAAGCGCTGCTGGGGTAATGCAATGCGCTCCTTCCTCCGGAGAAGCTGGAAAGTATCGTGGTCTGATAACTCAGGCCACGATGCCTGTTATCTTATTTGCCTGCTTTCGCCTCGGCATCCAGCATTGTGTTGGCTTTGATGACATACGCATTGGTATAGGTCGTCGCAAGATTCACCGGTTTCGTTATCTTACCTACCGCCTGCTCTATCTTCAGGACTGTTTCTGGTCCCCCTTGCGGCATCATGCCGTCAGGCAAAAATTGTCCTTTGTCTTTGGTCAGCGCGTTAATGTATTCCTCACGCGTTGACAGCGGGTTGCTGACAAAATCGGCTGGCAGATGATCGGCAATCTCCGCGGCGCTGTGGGTGCTGATCCAACGCATCGTCGCCACCATCGCGTTGACCACCGCCTGCGTCTCTGCCGGGTGCGCTTTTACCCAATCCGCACGCGCCAGCACACTGGCTGAGGGGAGATAGCCTCCCAACCATTTTTTAACACCGTCGCCAGTGGCCAGATCGATTGCCGAATAACCCACCTTCATTTTCTCAATGGCATTCACGGTGGGCTGTGTCGTCATGCCGCAGACGATCCTGTCATGCTGTAAAGCGCCAATCAGCGTGGGTCCGGCGCCAACGCCCACACGGGTAAAATCTTTTGACGGCAGGTCATGGCGGGTCGCCAGATAAAGTGTCAAATCATCAGTCCCCGACCCCAGGTCGGTGACGCCAACCGTTTTACCTTTCCAGTCAGCGGGAGTCTTAACGCCTGAAGCCGTCGTACACATCTCACGTTCGCCCGGCGCGCCGCTAAGTTGCACAATGTCGATAACCTCTTTACCCATTTGCTGGAATTCGATGGTGTGCTCATACCAGGCTCCCGACATATCAACCTGACCTGACAACATCGCCTCCTCCGCGCCAACGCCACCGCTATGTTCCGTGCTTAACTGCATATCGACGCCGTATTTCTTGAAGAACCCCAGATTCTGCGCCAGCTGGTAAGGCAGATAAATTTGCTTATCAATACCGCCCACCATCATGGTGACCTGAGGCAGAGCGCCGGTTGCCGCCATCCCATGCACGCTGAAAAGCCCTGCCGCTAAGGCTAACGCTGATATGTTGAAATATATCTTCATAGTGCTCTAATCTCCTGATAATCAATATGTTTATTGAAATAACATGGAAAAACGAGATGAAACGAGGTTAAACGCCCGGCATATTACTTTCAGCAGCCGATGGCGGCTGCCAGGAGAGTAATCTCTTCTCGATGATGGACATCAACACTTCTGCACTCAACGCAATAGCGCCAATGATCAACATGGCGCCAAATACGCCGTTGGCATCAAAGGTGTTCTGCGCCGTGGCGATAACCAGCCCCAGCCCTTTTTGCGCCCCGAGGAATTCACCGACAATGGCGCCGATGATAGAAAAGCCCAACGCGACATGCAGGCTGGCGATAATCCACGTCATGGCCGAGGGGAAAACAACATGCAAAACAACATCAAACCTTGAGGCGCCCAAAATACGGGCATTGGCGACCAAATTGCGATCTACGCTACGCACGCCCTGGAAGGCATTGAAGAACACCACAAAAAAGACCAGTACTGCAGCCAGCACGACTTTTGAAGACATCCCCAGCCCCAGCCACATCACGAAGATCGATCCCAGCACAATGCGCGGTAATGCGTTGACTATCTTGATGTAGGGACCGAATACATCTGCCAGGTAAGGGATTTCTCCCAGCAAAACGCCGAAGAGAATGCCGCCGAGAACCCCCACGGCGAAGCCCATTAAAGACTCTTCAAGGGTCACTCCGATCTGCAACCAAATCGACCCATACGCCGTACCATGCACTACCCAGTCCCATAAACGCAGCACGATCCCTTTTGGTGAGCCAAAGAAGAACGGATCCAGCCAGCCGAGCATTGCGGCGAGCTGCCAGCCGCCAATAATCAGCAGGAATACTCCAGCACGGCCCAGTAACACATGACGTTTGCGCCGCTGCGCACGTTGTTGCGGCGTCAACGCCGCCGGGCTCGAAGGGGCCCCGGGAGAGTCCAGATCTATCTTGCTCATTGTGCCGCTCCTGTTTTCAGCAGAGTGGTTTGTGCGTAAGCGCGTTCGACTTCCTCACGCAACGCGTGCCAAATTTGCTGATAGAGTTCTAAAAAGCGCGGGTGGAAACGAATGGCCTGAACTTCGCCGCGGGGTCTTGGCAGGTCGATATCAAAAATGGCCTTTACCGTTGCCGGGCCCGCCGTCATCACCACCACCCGGTCGGCAAGCGCTATCGCCTCCTCCAGGTCATGCGTCACAAACAACACGGAAGGACGCGTTTTTTCCCATAAATCCAGGAGCTCATTCGACATAATGGCGCGCGTTTGTACATCAAGCGCTGAGAAGGGTTCATCCATCAGCAGCATTGACGGTTTGTTGATCAATGCTGCGGCAAGGCTGACGCGTTTACGCATGCCGCCTGAAAGCTGCCAGGGATAATAATTTTCAAAACCGGCAAGGCCGACGGTTCGCAGCCATTCACGGGCCTGCTCCTGCGCCTCCTTTTTCGGTACACCGCGAAACACGGGACCTAATGCTACATTTGTGAGTATCGATTTCCACGGCAATAGCGCGTCATTCTGGAAGACAAACCCGGCGCCATCGGTGATCCCATCGACATTACGCCCCGAAAAGCGTACGACGCCAGCGGTGGGACGATACAGTCCAGCAGCTAGCGTCAGCGTTGTCGATTTACCACAGCCCGTCGGTCCGACAACCGCGCAAAACATTCCCGGTTCAACCGTCAGGTTCACGTCGTGCAAGACGGTTCTCTCCGCACCATCCCGATCAGGAAACCGCTTTGTCACACCGGAAAACTGGATACCGGCCTGTTTTTCTAAAGTCATAGACATCGTACTCCTTATGCAGCGTTAATTTTCAGGAAGGAGCCTTACCATTAGTGCATTAAACAGCTTGTGCCTTTGTTCCCCACGGATTGGTGAAGACATAATAGGCTTTGATGTTTAATTTTTGTTGCAATGATGTTCAAATTTTGTTTGTGGTTTTTATGGATTTTATTGCTTATGAATATAAACACAGAGAGGGGAGCGAAAATGCACGCTTCAGTTGACGACCCCCTCTGGTGAAGGAGAGGGTCAGAGGAAATTTTACTGATACACCGGCGGCAGATTAAAACTCGACAGGAAATGCACCAGCGCGTTGCCGACGCCAAAAATCAGGATCAACGCAATCATCGGTTTCCCGCCCCATACGCGGAACTGCGGGCTACCGAAGCGTTTACGCGAGGCGCGCGCCAGCAGCGCCGGAACGATTGCCGCCCAGATAGTCGCGGCCAGGCCCGCGTAGCCGATGGCATAGAGGAACCCGTTCGGCCACAGCAAACCGCCTACAACAGGCGGAACAAAGGTCAGCAATGCGGTTTTAAAGCGCCCCATTGCGGCGTCATCAAACTTGAACAGATCCGCGAGGTAGTCAAACAGGCCAAGCGTTACACCCAGGAATGAACTTGCCACAGCAAAGTTTGAGAACACCACCAGCAGCAGTTCCAGACTGCGGCTGTTGAGCACGCCGCTCAGCGCCTGCACCAGCACGTCGATATTGCCGCCCTGTTGCGCGATGCCGATAAATTCAGGACGCGGAATGTTGCCCATCGTCCCCAGCAACCAGATAACATACAGCCCCAGCGCCAGCAGCGTGCCATAGACCAGACAGCGGGTGATGGTGCGCGGGTCTTTACCGTAGTACTTCATCAGGCTCGGCACGTTCCCGTGGTAGCCGAAGGAGGCCAGACAGAACGGCAGCGTCATCAGCAGATACGGCATATATGAGGCGTTTTTCTCCGCCACGTTAAACAGGGTGGTCGGCTGCACATGGCCGAGCAGGCTGCCGAAAGTGAGGAAGAAAGTGATCACTTTGGCGCCCAGCACAATCGCCGTCATCCGGCTGACCGCTTTGGTGCTCAACCACACCACAAACGCCACCAGCAGCGCGAAACCAAAACCCGCCGCCCGCGCCGGAACGTTCAACGACATCTCGCTAAAGGTGTGGTGCAGAATCGAACCGCTCGCCGAGATATAGGCGTAGGTCAGGATATAAAGTACGAAAGCGATGGAAACCCCGTTCACCACGTTCCAGCCTTTACCGAGCAGATCCCTGGTGATGGTGTCAAAACTTGAGCCGATGCGGTAGTTGAGGTTTGCCTCAAGGATCATCAGCCCGGAATGCAGCATGCAGAACCAGGTAAACACCAGCGCCGCCAGCGACCAGAAGAACCACGCACCGGACATGACCACCGGCAGGGAGAACATCCCTGCGCCGATAATGGTGCCGCCGATAATCACCACGCCGCCAAACAGGGACGGCCGGGTTGCTGTGGTAGTGAGTGTCGCCATCTGCGCTTGTCTCCAGAAAATCATGTTCAGTTTAACGTGACGCACTGTACCAGTACATGAGTACAAATGAAATAAAAAAAGCCCCAATCATGACGATCGGGGCTGTATATATTACTTTACGTCAGTAAGTGCAGTTTTTTACGCTGACCTTATGCATCGCCAAAGCGACGACGGCTGCCGTTGTCTTCACGACGCGGGGCGCGCGGCGCACCGTTGTCATCACGACGCTGACCACGATGGCCTTCACGACGTTCGCCGGAGAAGCGGCGGCCTTCGCCACCACGACCGCCTTCACGGCCGCCTTCACGACGTTCACCACCGAAACCACGACCACCGCCACGGTCAGTGCGCGGCTGCGCATCACCCAACAGCTGCATGTTCATCGGCTTGTTCAGGATACGGGTACGGGTAAAGTGCTGCAGAACCTCGCCCGGCATGCCTTTCGGCAGCTCGATGGTGGAGTGGGTGCCGAACAGCTTGATGTTACCGATGTAACGGCTGCTGATGTCGCCTTCGTTAGCAATCGCGCCAACGATATGACGCACTTCAACGCCATCGTCACGACCCACTTCAATGCGGTACAGCTCCATTTCGCCGACATCGCGACGCTCACGACGCGGACGGTCTTCACCACCACGCTCTGGACGGTCGCCACGTGGACCACGATCGTTACGGTCGCCACGACGCTCGAAACGATCGTCACGGTCACGGAACTCACGCTTAGGACGCATCGGTGCATCCGGCGGCAGGATCAGCGGACGTTCGCCCTGCGCCATTTTCAGCAGCGCGGCGGCCAGCGTTTCCATATCCAGTTCGCCTTCAGTACCTTCCGGCTGCATTTTGGTCAGCAGGTTGCGGTACTGATCCAGGTCGCTGCTTTCCAGCTGCTGCTGAACTTTCGCGGCGAATTTTTCCAGACGGCGTTTGCCCAGCAGTTCTGCGTTCGGCAGTTCCACTTCCGGAATGGTCAGCTTCATCAGACGTTCGATGTTGCGCAGCAGGCGGCGTTCACGGTTTTCCACGAACAGCAGCGCGCGACCGGCGCGACCCGCACGACCGGTACGGCCGATACGGTGAACGTAAGATTCGGTATCCATAGGGATATCGTAGTTAACGACCAGGCTGATACGTTCTACGTCCAGACCACGAGCCGCAACGTCGGTGGCGATCAGGATGTCCAGACGACCGTCTTTCAGACGCTCCAGGGTCTGCTCACGCAGCGCCTGGTTCATGTCGCCGTTCAGCGCCGCGCTGTTGTAACCGTTACGCTCAAGGGCTTCCGCCACTTCCAGCGTCGCGTTTTTGGTGCGCACGAAAATGATGGCAGCGTCAAAATCTTCCGCTTCCAGGAAACGCACCAGCGCTTCGTTCTTACGCATGCCCCAGACGGTCCAGTAGCTCTGGCTGATGTCAGGACGGGTGGTCACGCTGGACTGGATACGCACTTCCTGCGGCTCTTTCATAAAGCGGCGGGTAATACGGCGAATCGCTTCCGGCATGGTTGCAGAGAACAGCGCGGTCTGGTGACCGTCCGGGATCTCCGCCATGATAGTTTCTACGTCTTCGATGAAGCCCATGCGCAGCATTTCGTCAGCTTCATCCAGTACCAGACCGCTCAGGCGAGAAAGGTCCAGGGTGCCACGTTTCAGGTGGTCCAGCAGACGTCCCGGCGTACCGACGACGATCTGCGGCCCCTGACGCAGGGCGCGTAACTGCACGTCATAACGCTGGCCGCCGTACAGGGCAACCACGTTTACGCCGCGCATATGTTTAGAGAAATCCGTCATCGCTTCAGCAACCTGAACCGCCAGTTCGCGGGTCGGTGCCAGCACCAGAATCTGGGGTGCTTTCAGTTCAGGATCGAGATTGTTAAGCAGCGGCAAAGAGAACGCTGCAGTTTTACCGCTACCGGTCTGGGCCATACCCAGAACGTCACGGCCACCCAACAGGTGCGGGATACATTCCGCCTGGATCGGCGATGGTTTTTCGTAACCCAGATCGTTAAGGGCTTCAAGGATAGGAGCCTTCAGGCCCAGATCTGCAAAAGTGGTTTCGAATTCAGCCATGTAGTACGTGTGCCTCAAAATCAATGGCGGCCAGTCTACATAACTCATCGTGAAAACTAAGGGCAATTTTCATTGAAAAGTGTGAACCGGCTCAAATTAGTTGAATTAACGAACAATAAAGCCCTCACCCGCGAAGGTGATGGCAATCAAAAAAAGATTACGGGCTGATTTGTTCGTCAGCTATTGCTGGTCCGATTCTGCCAGGTCGTCTTGCTCCTGGCCCAAGAGCGCTAATTCCAACAATGCGTATCGGTGCTCAACAAAGTTATGAACGTTGTTAGCCACCGCCAGTTTGAACAGTGCCGCAGCGCTGTCCTTATCCCCCAGACTTAGGTAGTACTTACCTAAATAGAAGTTGGTTTCACTGAGATGTTCAGCGAGCGAGGTGTTATCCGTTGCGTCAGCCTTCAGGCGATCCATCAGCGTTGCTTCGCTAATGTCGCCGAGGTAGAACTCGACAATGTTCCATCCCCATTGTTCTTTATCGGATTTTTCGTAGCGCTGTTTGAGAGCGACTAACGCCTGCTTTTCATCGAGCTTACGCTCAACGATGTAAAGCCACAGGCTCCGGAAAGGATCGTTGGGATCGTCTTGATAAAACGCCAGCAGATCATCTTGCGCTAACTTAGCACGGCCACCGTAATACAACGCGATGCCGCGGTTTAAGTACGCGTAATTGTAAGTTGGATCAAGCTCAAGTACAGAATCAAACGCTTCATAGGCAGCATCATAATTGCCTGCCTGCGTTAAATAAATGCCTAAGTAATTGAATACTTCAGGCATATCCGGTCGGATTGCTAAGGCTTGCGAGAAATCATTGCGCGCTAAAGCTCTCAGACCGAGACTATCATACAACACTCCGCGCTCATATAAAAGCTGTGCGCGTTCGTCATCGGTTAAAGCCCGACTGGCAAGAATTTGTTCCATGCGTGCCAGAATCACTTCTTGCTGCAAAGTCGGTTGCAATGGCACTGCGAGGACTTCACTCTTACGCCAGGCAGAGTTGCTGCATCCTGCCAGCGTGAGTGCTGTCGCAACGAAACACCAGCGCAAAAAAGGCTTCATTTCCCACTCCCGAAGACAACAATTGGATGAACGTCCTGTTCCCCGGCTGCAAACAAGCGTCCTGCCCGGAATACGCCCTCCGCAAACGCGGAGGGCAAATGGCAACCTTACTCGCCTTGTTGGCTCGCCGGAGCTTCCGGCGCGACTGCTGGCTGAGACTGCTCGGTCGCTTCTTTAATGCTCAGACGGATACGGCCCTGACGATCAACTTCCAGAACCTTAACCGGGACTTCCTGACCCATCTGCAGGTAGTCGGTCACTTTCTCAACGCGCTTGTCAGCGATCTGAGAAATGTGTACCAGACCTTCCTTGCCGCCGCCGATTGCGACAAATGCGCCGAAGTCTACGATACGGGTGACTTTACCGTTGTAGATGCGACCCACTTCGATCTCTGCGGTGATCTCTTCGATACGGCGGATCGCATGCTTCGCTTTGTCGCCATCGGTTGCTGCGATCTTCACGGTACCGTCATCTTCGATTTCGATGGTGGTGCCGGTCTCTTCGGTCAGCGCACGAATCACAGAGCCGCCCTTACCGATCACGTCTTTGATCTTGTCCGGGTTGATCTTGATGGTGTGGATGCGCGGTGCGAATTCAGAGATATCGCCACGCGGCGCGTTGATTGCCTGTTCCATCACGCCGAGGATATGCAGACGCGCACCTTTAGCCTGGTTCAGAGCAACCTGCATGATCTCTTTGGTGATGCCTTCAATTTTGATATCCATCTGCAGCGCAGAGATACCATCGCGGGAACCCGCTACTTTGAAGTCCATGTCGCCAAGGTGATCTTCATCGCCGAGGATGTCAGACAGCACGACGAAGTTGTCGCCTTCTTTCACCAGGCCCATCGCGATACCCGCAACCGCGGATTTCACCGGAACGCCTGCGTCCATCAGCGCCAGAGATGCGCCGCACACGGAAGCCATGGAAGAAGAACCGTTGGATTCGGTGATTTCAGACACCACGCGAACGGTGTACGGGAACTGTTCCATCGTCGGCATAACGGCCAGAACGCCGCGCTTCGCCAGACGACCGTGACCAATTTCACGACGCTTCGGAGAACCAACCATGCCGGTTTCACCGACAGAGTACGGAGGGAAGTTGTAGTGGAACAGGAAGGTGTCAGTGCGCTCACCCATGATTTCATCGATGATCTGCGCGTCACGGGCGGTACCCAGCGTCGCGGTAACCAGCGCCTGCGTTTCGCCACGGGTGAACAGCGCGGAACCGTGCGTACGCGGCAGTACGCCAGTACGAACGTCCAGACCACGGATCATGTCTTTTTCACGGCCATCGATACGCGGTTCGCCTGCCAGTACGCGGCTACGAACAACGTTTTTCTCGATAGCGTGCAGGATTTCACCCAGCTCGTTAGCGTCCAGGGTTTCATCTTCAGCAACCAGCGTGTCGATGGTTTCAGATTTGATGACGTCAACCTGAGCATAACGCTCTTGTTTGTCGGTGATGCGGTAAGCTTCGCTCAGGCGAGATTCAGCCAGTGCAGCAACACGCGCGTTCAGCGCTTCGTTAACCGCTTCCGGCTGCCAGTCCCAACGCGGCTTGCCAGCTTCTTTCACCAGCGCGTTGATGTTCTGGATAACGATCTGCTGCTGCTCGTGGCCATAAACGACCGCGCCCAGCATCTGGTCTTCGCTCAGCAGCTCAGCTTCGGATTCCACCATCAGCACAGCCGCTTCGGTACCTGCAACCACCAGGTCCAGTTTGCTGACTTTCAGCTCTTCCGGCGTCGGGTTCAGCACATACTGGTCGTTGATGTAACCCACGCGCGCCGCGCCGATTGGGCCGTTGAACGGAATACCGGACAGGGACAGTGCGGCAGAGGCGCCAATCATCGCCACGATATCCGGGTTAACCTGCGGGTTAACGGAAACCACGGTCGCGATAACCTGAACTTCGTTCACGAAGCCTTCCGGGAACAGCGGACGAACCGGGCGGTCAATCAGACGCGCGATCAGGGTTTCGCCTTCGCTTGGACGGCCTTCACGACGGAAGAAACCACCCGGGATTTTACCGGCCGCGTAAGTACGCTCCTGGTAGTTAACGGTCAGCGGGAAAAAGTCCTGGCCTGGTTTTGCTTTTTTCTGACCAACAACGGTCACGAAAACTGCAGTGTCATCCATGCTCACCATAACAGCTGCCGTCGCCTGACGCGCCATCATGCCGGTTTCCAGCGTAACGGTATGCTGACCGTACTGGAATTTACGAACGATCGGATTTAACAAAATTCTATCCTTTCTTGTCTTGATAAGTGACGGCACGCCTTCGGCATGCCGCTCAGAACCCGATCTTCTTGCATCCTCGCGACTAATGACAACCTTAACCCTGGCGGGTAAAGCCTCTCATTAGCCGCGCGAACCTCTGCAATGAAGATCATTTATTGCAACAATACAAACAATACATGAGTTTCCGGCGGATTGCTGCCATCTGGTTGAAAAAAGGGGCCATGAAGGCCCCTCTTTCTGAAACTCGCCAGAATTAGCGACGCAGACCCAGACGCTCGATCAGCGCGGTGTAGCGTGCGACATCTTTACGTTTCAGGTAGTCGAGCAGTTTACGACGCTGAGAAACCATGCGCAGCAGACCACGACGGCTGTGGTGATCTTTTTTGTGCTCTGCAAAGTGACCCTGCAGGTGGTTAATCTGTGCAGTCAGCAGCGCAACCTGAACTTCGGTAGAACCGCTGTCGTTAGTACCACGACCGAACTCGGAAACGATTTTTGCTTTAGCTTCAACGCTTAGAGACATTTTCAACTCCAAAATTAAAAGAAATAAAGGGTGCCGATCTCTAATTCAGCAACCCCGAGATAACGCCCGTCTCAATTGTTAAACCAATGAGCGGACGCTAAGCGGCAATATTCTACTCGCAGCGACCTGTTATCGCAATACGGGCAATTATTGCGGATACTCGACAACCAGACGACGCGGGGCGACGCGCCCTTCATCATCCATTTCACCCATCCCGATGAATTTGCCCTCTTCCCCTTCCGTTACGCGCACCAGGCCATGCAGCGGCGCGCCTGACTGGCGTACCGGATTACCGTTTTTAAAGTACACGGAGGAGGTGAGTGGAATATTCACCAGCGGATAGTCCGCAGCCGGACTGTCCATCGGCATCAGCAGCGGGTCCAGCAGGTCTGCCGCCGGAATACCCTGCTCTTCAGCCTGAGCGACCAGCGCCTGCAGCTGTTCCAGCGTCACCATACGGTCGACCGGGTAGCGGCTGACCGCCAGACGGCGCAGGTAAATCACGTGCGCGCCGCAGCCAAGCTTCTCGCCAAGATCGTCGATAATGGTGCGAATATAGGTGCCTTTAGAGCAGTGAATCTCCAGCTCCAGCTCGTCCCCAACGTGGCGAATAAACAGCAGTTCGTACACGGTTATCGGACGCGCTTCACGCGGCACTTCAATCCCCTGGCGGGCATATTCGTACAGCTTCTTCCCCTGGTACTTCAGCGCCGAATACATCGACGGCACCTGTTGGGTATCGCCGCGGAAACTGTCCAGCGCCGCCTCAAGCGCCGCGGCGCTGAAGGTGACCGGACGCTCTTCCACCACCTGCCCATCGGCATCGGAGGTATCCGTACGCTGGCCCAGCTTCGCTATCACGCGATAACGCTTATCGGAATCCAGCAGGTACTGGGAAAACTTGGTGGCTTCGCCGAGGCACACCGGCAGCATACCGGTTGCCAGCGGATCCAACGCGCCGGTATGCCCTGCGCGGTTAGCGTTATAGATGCGCTTAACTTTCTGTAGTACGTCGTTGCTGGATGCCCCCTGCGGTTTATCCAGCAACAGTACACCATGCACATCGCGACCACGACGACGAGGACGACTCATCAGTCCTCCTTGCTGTCGTCCGCAGGGTTAACACGACGCTCATCGTCATGTTTCACCACGCTGGTCACCAGGTTGGACATGCGCATACCTTCGACCAGCGAGTTGTCGTAGAAGAAGGTCAGTTCCGGCACGATACGCAGGCGCATCGCTTTACCCAGCAGCGAGCGGATGAAGCCTGATGCTTCCTGCAGCGCTTTGATGCCGGCTTTAACGGCCGCTTCATCTTTGTCGTTCAGAAAGGTCACAAACACTTTGGCATAGGCCAGGTCACGGGACATTTCCACGCCGGAAACCGTGGTCATCATACCCAGACGCGGGTCTTTAATTTCGCGCTGCAGGATGATGGCTATCTCTTTTTGCATCTCCTGGGCAACACGCTGTGGGCGACCAAATTCTTTCGCCATAATAAAATTCTCCAGACAAAAAAGGGGCACTCAGCCCCTTTTAAAATTATTGCCGGGTGGCGCGAGGCGATCCCGGTCTACAATCGGCAATCTTACGAAGATTACGCGATAGTACGTTGGATCTCGATGATCTCGAACACTTCGATCATATCGCCAACGCGAACGTCGTTGTAGTTCTTAACGCCGATACCACATTCCATGCCGTTACGGACTTCGTTTACGTCATCTTTGAAGCGACGCAGGGATTCCAGCTCGCCTTCATAGATAACCACGTTGTCACGCAGGACGCGGATCGGGTTGTGACGCTTGATGGTACCTTCGGTAACCATACAGCCCGCGATCGCACCGAATTTCGGTGATTTGAACACGTCGCGAACTTCAGCCAGACCGATGATCTGCTGTTTCAGTTCCGGAGACAGCATACCGCTCATCGCCGCTTTCACTTCGTCGATCAGGTTATAGATGACGGAGTAGTAACGCAGATCCAGGCTTTCCGCATCGATAACTTTACGCGCAGACGCATCAGCACGAACGTTAAAGCCGACCAGAATGGCGTTGGATGCAGCAGCCAGGGTCGCGTCGGTTTCGGTGATACCACCTACGCCAGAACCGATGATCTTCACTTTAACTTCGTCAGTAGACAGTTTCAGCAAGGAGTCGGAAATCGCTTCCACAGAACCCTGAACGTCCGCTTTCAGCACGATGTTCACTTCGTGAACTTCGCCTTCGGTCATGTTGGCGAACATGTTCTCGAGTTTAGATTTCTGCTGACGAGCCAGTTTAATTTCACGGAATTTACCCTGACGATACAGCGCAACTTCACGTGCTTTCTTCTCGTCACGCACCACGGTGACTTCGTCGCCCGCAGCCGGAACACCGGACAGACCCAGGATTTCCACCGGAATGGACGGACCTGCTTCCAGCACTTCCTGACCCAGTTCGTTACGCATCGCGCGCACACGGCCGTACTCGAAACCACACAGTACGATGTCGCCTTTGTTGAGGGTACCTTCGCGAACCAGCACGGTAGCAACCGGACCACGACCTTTATCCAGGAAGGATTCGATGACCGCGCCGCTCGCCATACCTTTACGAATCGCTTTCAGCTCCAGAACTTCCGCCTGCAGCAGAATTGCGTTCAGAAGGTCGTCGATACCGGTACCGGCTTTCGCAGAAACAGGGATGAACTGCGCTTCACCGCCCCACTCTTCCGGCATAACGCCGTACTGAGAGAGTTCGTTTTTAACGCGGTCCAGATCGGCTTCCGGCTTATCGATTTTGTTCACCGCAACAACCAGCGGTACCTGCGCCGCTTTCGCGTGCTGGATAGCTTCGATGGTCTGCGGCATCACGCCGTCGTCCGCCGCAACCACCAGAACAACGATATCCGTTGCCTGAGCACCACGGGCACGCATTGAGGTAAACGCTGCGTGACCTGGGGTATCCAGGAAGGTGATCATGCCGTTTTCGGTTTCTACGTGGTATGCACCGATATGCTGGGTAATACCACCCGCTTCGCCAGAGGCCACTTTCGTTGAACGAATGTAGTCCAGCAGAGAGGTTTTACCGTGGTCAACGTGACCCATGATGGTCACGACCGGCGCGCGCGGTTCAGCCGCAGCGCCCGTATCACGGTCGCTCATTACCGCTTCTTCCAGCTCGTTTTCACGACGCAGGATAACTTTGTGGCCCATCTCTTCAGCAACCAGCTGTGCCGTTTCCTGGTCGATAACCTGGTTGATGGTGGCCATCGCGCCCAGTTTCATCATCGCTTTGATGACCTGAGAGCCTTTTACCGCCATTTTGTTAGCCAGATCGCCAACGGTGATGGTTTCACCGATGACAACGTCACGGTTAACGGCTTGCACTGGCTTCTGGAAGCCCTGCTGCAGGGAGGAACCTTTACGCTGCTTGCCGCCTTTACCGCCACGAACCGCTGCACGCGCTTCTTCACGGTCAGCCTTAGATTCGGCGTGTTTGTTGCCTTTTTTCGCCGGACGCGCCGCTTTCGTATTACGGCCACGGCCACGGCCGCCTTCCACTTCTCGGTCGTTGTCGTCTTCTGCCTGACGCGCGTGCTGAGATGTGGTCACGTGATAATCGCTGGTGTCTTCAGACTGTTCAGCGGTATCAACACCGTTCTTCTCGTTTTCTTCTGCCATACGGCGCGCTTCTTCAGCCACTCGACGGGCTTCGTCTTCAAGCTTACGGCGCGCTTCTTCTTCCGCTTTACGCTTGAGCTCAGCAGCTTCATTTTCACGACGGGCTTTTTCTGCCTGGGCGGTTTTGGTCATTTCGTCTGTCTGTTGATTGCTCACTTTGTCTTTTTCCGCAGCTTCACGCTTCGCTTTATCACTGGCGTCGCGTTTCGCTTTTTCTGCGGCCTCACGTTCAGCTTTTAATTCTGCCTCACGTTTGGCAGTTGCTTCCGCCTCACGCTGAGCTTGTTCTTCCGCTTCACGCTGTGCCTGCTCTTCCGCAGCGAGGCGTTCTGCCTCTTGCGGATCACGTTTTACAAAGGTGCGCGTCTTGCGGACTTCGATTTGTACCGATTTACTTTTGCCACCGGTACCTGGGATATTCAACGTACTGCGCGTTTTGCGCTGCAGCGTTAGCTTGTCAGGCGTAGAACCGTGTTCACGATTCAGGTGCGCTAACAAGGCTTGTTTTTCGTGCGCGGTCACCGAGTCATCAGCGGACTTCTGGATCCCTGCATCAGCAAATTGCTGTACCAGGCGGTCCACGGAGGTCTGAATCTCGGCAGCCAGCGATTTTACAGTTACATCGGTCATGCTGTTCCTTCCTGCTACAGTTTATTACGCTTCGTCGCCAAACCAGCAAATGTTGCGGGCTGCCATGATGAGCTCACCGGCTTTCTCGTCGGTCATCTCTTCGATATCAGCCAGGTCATCAACGCCCTGCTCGGCAAGGTCTTCCAGCGTACAAACACCACGGGCGGCCAGTTTGAATGCCATCGCGCGATCCAGACCTTCAAGGTTCAGCAGATCGTCAGCCGGTTGGTTATTACCGAGGCTTTCTTCCTGGGCCAGCGCCAGCGTAGTCAGTGCGTTTTTCGCACGTTCACGCAGGGCTTCAACGGTTGGCTCATCCAGGCCGTCAATTTCCAGCAGCTCTTTCATCGGCACGTAGGCCAGTTCTTCCAGGCTGGAGAAACCTTCTTCCACCAACACCGTAGCGAACTCTTCATCAATATCGAGATACTTCGTGAAGGTATCGATAGCCGCGTGCGCTTCAGCCTGATGCTTCGCCTGCAGGTCATCAACGGTCATCACGTTGAGTTCCCAACCGCTCAGCTGTGAAGCCAGGCGGACGTTCTGACCGTTACGGCCGATAGCCTGCGCCAGGTTGCCCGCTTCTACCGCGATATCCATGGTGTGCTTATCTTCGTCAACCACGATAGACGCGACATCTGCCGGCGCCATTGCGTTGATGACGAACTGCGCCGGGTTGTCGTCCCACAGCACGATATCAATACGTTCGCCGCCAAGCTCGGTAGAAACCGCTTGAACGCGCGCACCGCGCATACCGACGCAGGCGCCGACCGGGTCGATACGCTTGTCGTTGGTTTTCACGGCAATTTTGGCGCGAGAACCCGGATCGCGGGCCGCCGCTTTAATCTCAATAACTTCTTCGCCGATTTCCGGTACTTCGATACGGAACAGCTCGACCAACATTTCTGGTTTAGAACGGGTCACGAACAGCTGTGCGCCACGTGCTTCCGGGCGAACGGCATACAGAACGCCGCGGATACGATCGCCTGGACGGAAGTTTTCACGCGGCAGCATGTCTTCACGCAAAATCACCGCTTCAGCGTTACCGGCCATCCCTTCGGATTTGATTTCCAGGGCGATGTTGTCGCGGTTCACCTTCTTCACCACGCCAGTGACGATCTCGCCTTCCTGATCGCGGAACTGATCGACGACCATTGCGCGTTCGGCTTCACGGACTTTCTGCACGATAACCTGCTTCGCCGTTTGGGTCGTGATGCGGTCAAAAGTGACAGATTCGATCTGATCTTCAACGTACTCGCCAACGTTCAGGCTTTCGTCTTCGAAGCGCGCGGCTTCCAGCGTAATTTCTTTGGTCGGCTGAGTAACTTCTTCAACGATCACCCAGCGACGGAAGGTATCGAAGTCGCCGCTTTTACGATCGATCTCTACGCGAACATCAATCTCTTGTTCGTATTTTTTCTTGGTGGCCGTCGCCAGCGCGCTTTCCAGCGCTTCGAAAATTTTCTCGCGCGGCAGCGCCTTTTCGTTGGAAACGGCTTCAACAACAGCCAAAATTTCTTTGTTCATCGGGGCCTTTCACCTCAATCCAGACTGTTAAAAGTGGGGAACCAGGTTCGCCTTCTGGATGTTACTCAGCGCGAACACTTCATCTTTGCCTTCGACTGTTACGGTGATCATTTCACCGTCTACCGCTTTGATAATGCCCTGCCATTTGCGACGGTTTTGTACCGCCATGCGCAGAACCAGCGAAATCTCTTCACCGAGGAAACGCGTGTAGTGAGCAGCGGTGAACATAGGACGGTCGAGGCCCGGTGAGGAAACTTCCAGGTTGTAGGCAACGGTGATAGGATCTTCAACATCCATGACGGCACTGACCTGGTGGCTCACATCAGCACAGTCATCAACATTGATGCCATCTTCACTATCAATATAGATGCGCAGCGTGGATGTGCGACCGCGAACGAATTCGATGCCAACCAGCTCAAAGCCCAAAGCCTCAACCGGCGCCGTAAGCATCTCTGTCAATTTCTGTTCTAAAGTGGACAAGCCCACCCCCAAGACATAAAAAAAGGGCGTAAAGCCCAGTTATTCTTTAGTCAGATAACAAAAAACCCCGATAAATCGGGGTTTTAGATAACTGAACCCTATAACCGCAAGTGCGGTCTGGAGTACCTTCCGAGAGAATTTTTTCAAATCCAGCTACGAAGAGTATATTTGAAAAAGAACTCAAAGGGAAAGTGGTTGCGGGGGCCGGATTTGAACCGACGACCTTCGGGTTATGAGCCCGACGAGCTACCAGGCTGCTCCACCCCGCGCCTGAAACGTGGCATATTTTACTCATTTTGAGTAAAAAACGCAAATACTGCTGGGATTTGGTACCGAGGACGGGACGTAAAATCGGCGTTCAGTATATTGAAGTATCGCCACCCGTGTCAACCTATTCATCCTGAGGGTAGCGTCAGCATAAAAAATCCGCTGTTATGCATAATATTAACGCATTGAGAAAACAAATTTTTCACGAAAAACACACGAATCTCTTCCCGTAATGGTGAAAAGGTGTTTAAATGAAAACTCACTTATTTTGCATAAAAATGCAATAGACGTTAAGCAATCACTCCATCATAGTCTGGCAATCAGGGTTTTACTTTATGACGACGATTCTCAAGCATCTTCCGGTTGGTCAACGTATTGGTATCGCTTTCTCCGGTGGTCTGGACACCAGCGCCGCCTTGCTGTGGATGCGAAAAAAAGGCGCTGTGCCGTATGCATACACGGCGAACCTGGGCCAGCCAGATGAAGAGGATTATGACGCGATTCCCCGCCGTGCGATGGAATATGGCGCAGAAAACGCCCGCCTGATCGATTGCCGTAAGCAGCTTGTCGCCGAAGGGATTGCCGCCATCCAGTGCGGTGCGTTCCATAACACCACGGGCGGACTAACCTACTTCAACACAACCCCGCTGGGGCGCGCCGTCACCGGTACCATGCTGGTCGCCGCGATGAAAGAAGATGGCGTAAACATCTGGGGCGACGGCAGCACCTATAAAGGCAATGATATTGAGCGTTTCTATCGCTACGGCCTGCTGACCAACGCCGAACTGAAAATTTACAAACCGTGGCTGGATACCGACTTTATCGACGAACTCGGCGGCCGTCAGGAAATGTCCGAGTTTATGATAGCCTGCGGTTTCGATTACAAAATGTCGGTTGAGAAAGCCTACTCCACCGATTCCAACATGCTGGGCGCGACGCATGAGGCGAAAGACCTCGAGTTTCTAAACTCCAGCGTCAAGATTGTAAACCCGATCATGGGCGTGAAGTTCTGGGACGAAAACGTGAAGATCCCGGCGGAAGAAGTGACGGTTCGCTTTGAAAAAGGCCATCCAGTGGCGCTGAACGGCAAAACCTTCAGCGACGATATCGAAATGATGATGGAGGCCAACCGTATTGGCGGCCGTCACGGATTAGGCATGAGCGATCAGATTGAAAACCGAATCATCGAAGCCAAAAGCCGCGGTATTTATGAGGCCCCGGGCATGGCGCTGCTGCATATCGCCTACGAGCGCCTGCTGACCGGTATCCATAACGAAGATACCATTGAGCAGTACCACGCCCATGGCCGTCAGTTAGGTCGTCTGCTGTATCAGGGCCGCTGGTTTGACTCTCAGGCGCTGATGCTGCGCGATGCTCTGCAGCGTTGGGTTGCGAGCGCCATCACCGGCGAGGTCACGCTTGAACTGCGCCGCGGCAACGACTATTCGATCCTCAATACCGTCTCGGACAACCTGACCTATAAGCCAGAGCGTCTGACTATGGAAAAAGGCGATTCCGTTTTCTCCCCGGACGACCGTATCGGGCAACTGACCATGCGCAATCTCGATATCACAGATACGCGTGAAAAATTGTTTACTTATGCCAATAGCGGGCTGCTCTCCGCGTCATCGGCTAACGGCCTGCCGCAGGTTGAAAACCTGGAATCAGGCAATAACCAGAAATAATCAGCAATAAAAAGTAACTCTTTCAAATACACGGGTCAGAAATTTCTGACCCGTGTATTTTTCTAAACTAAAAAAACTTTGCCAACGCCATATAACCTACTAAACTGGGCCGGTTTTGGGGTAATTTGCCTCTTCGCCTTCCATTGTGCATTTACATGCTCGTCTATCATTTCCGACGGAAGATATCATCATTTCTTATGAGGATTTCTATGCATATTTCGCAACCTGTACGACCGCAGCCCTCAATTGATCGACTGATTGCTGCGCTGGAACCACATGCTATCACGCTAAAATCAGTTGCCCGTAAAAAGCTCACCTGGGACTATAAAGGCGAGCCGCAGCTTTATCTTTTTAAAGAGGGTGAGATTTCCATTCTGCGGGCATCCGATGGGCTAGTGATGGTAACGGTTTACGAACCCCACCTGTTTGGCGTAGCAGAAATGCTGCAACCCATGCGTGGCCACGGTCTGCGTACAGAGGTTGAATCCACCGTATTGCGAATTGATGCTGATGTCGCCATCCGCATTTTTACCGAAAAGAACCTGTGGCAGGATGTTACTGCCCTGCTGGCGTACCATACCGCCTATATGGGGTATCGCGACACGCTGGTTTTGCAACAGCGCACCTATTCGGTCATTCGTAACCATCTGCTGGAAATGATCCTGCTGCCTGAAGAAACCCGCATGCGTACCTCAATGCTCGATTATATTCAGGACCGGACACATTTATCACGCAGCAGCGTATTAAATGTATTATCCGCACTCAAAAAAGGGAAATATATCCAATTTATCCGCGGCGGATATTTGCAAAGCATTACGACCCTGCCTGAAAAATTCTAACCCTACGACATCCACCGCCGCTTTAATATTTCAAGCGGTGGCGGCTTCCTTTCTGTTATAAATATATTTTGAAACAGTTAAAAACAATTTAAAAATAAACAAAGTAATCATTAACTGATTTAAAAAACATCGATATCTTAGCCGCTTGCGCTATAAGACTATTTCACGTGGTTTCGACTACGTTATAACAGATCCAGGGTTAGAAAATGAAAAAAACACTTGTCGCTCTGACAATTTTAAACGCTTGCACAATGTCCACGGCATTTGCTGCCGCTGATGCTGGTACCTGGTACGGCGGTGCAAAATTTGGCTGGTCCCATTATTTTGATACCAGCGCAAATAATGACTTCAATGACAATATTCGTCAGGCGACGGATATTGATATCAACCACGACAATGTCGGCGGTGGCTTCTTCGGCGGCTATCAGATTAATAATTGGCTGGCGGTTGAAGGCGGTTACGATTACCTCGGCAACATGCAGTTCAACGGCAACAACGGTGCCGTAGGCGGTAAAATGAAAAGCCAGGGTCTGCAGCTTTCTGTTAAAGCCAGCTATGACCTTTCCGATAGCTGGGATCTCTACGGTCGCGCAGGCGCCATGGGCTATCGTGCGGAAACCGAAACCGCGGGTCACAGCACCTTCGATACTGGCGTACGCCCGCTGCTGGCAGTCGGTACCGAGTACGCGTTCACCCCAAGCCTGGCTGGCCGCCTCGAATACCAGTGGGTCAGCAATGTGGGTAATGAAAACCAGATCGGCATGACCGCAGACATCAGCACTGTGACGGCGGGCATCGTCTACCGCTTTGGTCAAAATGCACCAGAGCCGGTTGTCGCGCCTGCGCCAGCACCGGCGCCAGTAGCTGCAGAGCCAAAAACCTTCAACCTGAAGTCTGACGTGATGTTCGGTTATGACTCCGCAACGCTGACAAACGAAGGCAAAGCGGCTATTAACCAGCTGTATCATTCTCCGGACCTGCAGTCTGCCACTGGCAATACCACCCTGGTCATTGGTTACAGCGACCGTACCGGCAGCGCTTCTTACAACCAGGCACTGTCCGCTCGTCGCGCCCAGGCCGTTGCTGAGCAGCTGGTCAGCCTCGGTATGTCTCCGGCAAACATCCAGACGGAAGGTCGCGGTGCGACAGACTCCGTCACGGGTAATACCTGCGATAACATGACCGGCAGCGCACTGAAAAACTGCCTGTCTCCTGATCGCCGTGTTGTGGTGCAGATCTCCGGCCAATAACACGCACGTAGCAGCAGACACCTTGTCTTACTTGCCCGATCGTCAGTATCGGGCTTTTTTTACCTGTAGGGACATACAATGAACACGCTCAAAACGAAAGCTGCGTTGCTGATAGCGGCGCTCACTGTTAGCGGGACTGCCAGCGCCGCTGTCAATCTTCACGGCGATGCAGGCGAAAACTACACCAACCTTTCCGCGACATTTGGCGGTAGCGAACCGGGTTTTACCTTCAACGGTAACTGGGCGCACAGCGATAACGATGGCGATATCGCCGGGTTGGGTATGGGATACAACTTCCCACTGGGCTCGCTCATTCTCACCCCTGGCGGACGCGCTGTTTATCTGAACCCCAATAATGGCGACGAGGGCTATGCCGTGGCTGTCGGCGTCGGCGCGCAATTGCCGTTAGGTGATTTCATTACGCTGATGGGGGAGTATTACTATTCGCCGGATTCGCTCTCAAGTGGTGTCGAAGACTACGTTGAAGCGAACGCCAGTGTACGTTTTAACCTCACCAAATCAATGAGCATTGATGCTGGCTATCGCTATATTGAGATGGCAGGTAAAGACGGTAACAAAGATAACACTCTGGCCGACGGCCCTTACGCGGGTTTCAACTTTAAGTTCTGATCGCGACATACGGTTGCCGCACTCCGGCAACCGTTTCTCAGGCATTCAGCGTCCACGGCTTCAGCGCCAGATTAATTGCCTTTAATCCCTCGATATTATTATCTTTACGGTATATCTCGTTCATCTCCGACATTTCTTCCAACTTCGACAATGCCGCATAAACATGGTGAACATCGCTGCTCGGGTCGAGCACTTCTGCTGGCTTTACATCCTGCAACCATTCACTTTTCAGCGAATAGCTAAGCTTAGAAATTTGCCGGGAGTTCGCCTGGTAAAATGAGGTGACGGATGCCTGCTCTGTGCTCGCTGCCGCGCTGTTATTCGCATGAACAACCGGAACGGCGGTACCGTTGATTTCATTGACGGTATTTAAAGAAGAAGACGAGCTGCTGCATCCCGCAATAGCGAATGCACCGGCAATAATAAAAGTTCTGTAAATATTCACGACGTCGTTTACCTGCATCAGTGACGTAAAAATAGACACAGACTTTATCGATTTTGCAGGGACACCGACCAGTGAAGATTTGTTTATTAATAAACGGCGGGAAAACAAAAAAGACGTCTTGCGACGTCTTTTTCTTAAATATTGGTACCGAGGACGGGACTTGAACCCGTAAGCCCAATCGGGCACTACCACCTCAAGGTAGCGTGTCTACCAATTCCACCACCTCGGCACAGAGTTACTGCTTAGTGCGGGATATCGCTGCTCGGCTGCGCCGGCGCTACTGGCTGAGTCTGCTCCGATTTCGGTGCAGTCAGATTTTCCCACTCGCTTCCTTTATTCGTCTTATTGGTATTGATATTGCCCAATGCCAGACTGATGATGAAGAACAGCGTCGCCAGAATCGCGGTCATGCGGGTCATGAAGTTACCAGAACCACTTGAACCAAACAGCGTAGCGGATGCGCCTGCTCCGAAGGAGGCTCCCATATCAGCGCCTTTACCCTGCTGCAGCATAATCAGACCTACGAGGCCAATCGCAACAATAAGGAAAACGACAAGAAGAGCTTCGTACATAATCAACCTGTTCCTTGCAGCATTACTGCATACCAATTGCTTCGACCAATAAAGCGGGAGGCGTTAACGTTTCCCACTGAAGCGGGTGTGAATACTAACCAAAGCGAATGGGCTTCGCAAGGGCAATTTAGCGCTATTGTATCAACTGCGGAAAAAAACAGCAAAGACGTCATTTTTGGCGAATAAAAAGGCGACTATTGTCGCCTTTTCAGACACTTCACAGGCGATATCAGACGGCTTTCACTGCATCGGCAATACGATGCGCGAACGCATTGACCTGCTCTTCATGCTCGCCTTCCACCATCACGCGAATCAACGGCTCAGTACCGGATTTACGCAGCAATACGCGCCCACGGTTACCCAGCGCGGCCTCCACTTCTGCGGTAACGGTTTTCACGCTCTCATGCTCCAGCGGGTTGTCTGTGCTGTTCTGGTAGCGAACATTCACTAATACCTGCGGGAACATTTTCATACCGCTGCACAGATCATGCAGGGTCATATGATTGCGGGCCATCGCGGCAACGACCTGCAAACTCGCGACAATACCGTCGCCGGTAGTGGTTTGATCCAGCAAAATCACATGGCCGGAGTTTTCCGCGCCGATGCGCCAGCCTTTTTCCTGCAGTTTTTCAAGCACGTAGCGGTCGCCCACTTTCGCGCGGGCAAATGGAATGCCCAGCTGTTTCAGCGCCAGCTCGAGCCCCATGTTGCTCATCAGAGTACCCACCGCGCCGCCGCGCAGCTGCCCCTGGCGCAGAGCCTCACGGGCAATAATGTAGAGGATCTGGTCGCCATCGACTTTGTTCCCTTCGTGGTCAACCATAATCACGCGGTCGCCGTCACCGTCATAGGCGATACCCAGATGGGCCTTTTCCGCCAGCACGCGCGCCTGAAGGGCCCGTACATCCGTTGCCCCCACCTCTTCATTGATGTTAACGCCGTTCGGCTCACAGCCGATCGTGATAACTTTAGCGCCCAGCTCGCGAAAAACATTCGGCGCGATGTGGTAGGTGGCGCCGTTGGCGCAATCGAGCACAATTTTCAGATCGTTGAGATCTAATTCATTCGGGAAGGTGCCTTTACAGAATTCGATATAGCGACCAGCAGCATCAACGATGCGGTTGGCTTTGCCTAACTCGGCAGAATCAACACAGCTGATCTCTTTTTCCAGCTCATCCTCAATCGCTTTTTCGATGTCATCCGGAAGCTTAGTGCCTTCGGTAGAGAAGAACTTAATGCCGTTATCGTAGAACGGATTGTGTGAAGCAGAGATAACTATCCCGGCTTCCGCACGGAAAGCACGCGTCAGGTAAGCAACGGCAGGCGTTGGCATCGGGCCCGTAAAAGAGGCAGACAAACCGGCCGCCGCGAGGCCCGCTTCAAGCGCGGATTCCAGCATATAGCCGGATATACGCGTATCTTTACCGATAATGACCTTACGAGAACCGTGACGGGCCAGAACCTTCCCGGCGGCCCAACCCAGTTTAAGAACAAAATCAGGGGTAATAGGGGCATCGCCAACACGACCGCGGATCCCATCGGTGCCAAAATATTTACGGTTACTCATAGTATTTGTGTTCCCTCCCGGAAAGTGTGGCTTCCACCACGCGCAACGCTTCTACAGTTTCTTTGACGTCATGGACACGGATAATTTGCGCGCCCTGCATTGCCGCAATCACGGCGCACGCCAGACTGCCGCTCAATCGCTCGGACGGACCGACGTTCAACAGTTGGCCCACCATCGATTTACGCGACATACCCACTAACAGCGGCAGACCGAAGTGATGAAACTCAGACAGCCGTGCGAGAAGCGCATAGTTATGAGCAAGATTTTTACCGAAACCAAACCCCGGGTCGAGCAGCAATTTTGATTTTGGGATTCCCGCCTGCTCACAGCGCGCGATATGCTCAATAAAGAAACGATTGACGTCCTCATAGACGTCATCGTACTTCGGCGCTTCCTGCATGGTTTTAGGTTGACCCTGCATGTGCATGAGGCACACCGGCAAACCGGTTTCCGCTGCCGCTTCCAGCGCGCCGGGCTCAGTTAACGAACGAATATCGTTAATGATATGCGCGCCAGCCCGTGCGGATTCGCGGATCACTTCCGGTTTTGAGGTATCGATAGAGATCCACACCTCAAACCGCTGAGCCAGCGCTTCCACCACCGGAATAACCCTTGAAAGTTCTTCATCCACGCTCACATCGGCGGCGCCTGGACGGGTGGACTCCCCGCCGACATCGATAATCGTCGCACCGGCGTTGATCATCAGATTGGCATGCTTAACAGCGTCCACAAGCTGATTGTGCGTCCCTCCATCCGAAAAGGAATCGGGGGTCACATTGAGGATCCCCATGACGTGCGGATGAGAAAGATCGAGGGTGGTGTCCTGAGCGAAGAGTTTCATGACAATGTCCCTGGTAAAACGTTAAAGAGAAAAGAAAAACCCCGGGGCAAGCCCCAGGGTTTTAACAGGTAACGACAGAATATCCCAAGGCGGAGATCTTACTTGTCGTCCAGATGTTCTGACATCGTGTTGCCCGGATTGGTCGTACGCGGTTCATCAACCGGACGCGGCGCACGCGGGGTACCGTTGTTATCAGAGTTATTGGACGTAGCAGGATCTTCCCAGCCCGCTGGCGGACGCACATCACGACGCGCCATCAGGTCGTCGATCTGCGGTGCGTCGATGGTCTCATATTTCATGAGCGCATCTTTCATCGCATGCAGGATATCCATGTTGTCATTCAGGATCTGACGTGCGCGACCGTAGTTACGTTCGATCAGCGCTTTCACCTCCTGGTCGATGATACGCGCGGTCTCATCGGACATATGTTTTGCTTTCGCGACGCTACGGCCGAGGAAAACTTCGCCTTCTTCTTCTGCATACAGCAGCGGACCGAGTTTGTCGGAGAAGCCCCATTGGGTCACCATGTTACGCGCCAGGTTGGTCGCGACCTTAATGTCGTTCGACGCACCGGTAGAAACATGCTCTACGCCGTAGATGATCTCTTCCGCCAGACGACCGCCGTACAGGGTCGAAATCTGGCTTTCCAGCTTCTGACGGCTGGCGCTAATCGCATCGCCTTCCGGCAGGAAGAAGGTGACGCCCAGCGCGCGACCGCGCGGAATAATCGTCACTTTGTGCACTGGGTCGTGTTCCGGCACCAGACGACCGATGATCGCATGGCCCGCTTCATGGTAAGCGGTGGATTCTTTCTGCGCTTCCGTCATCACCATGGAGCGACGTTCCGCACCCATCATGATTTTGTCTTTCGCTTTTTCGAACTCAACCATCGATACCACGCGCTTGTTGCCGCGTGCAGCAAACAGCGCCGCTTCGTTCACCAGGTTTGCGAGATCCGCACCGGAGAAGCCCGGCGTGCCGCGCGCGATAATCGCAGCATCGACATCCGGCGCCAGCGGTACGCGACGCATATGTACTTTCAGAATCTGCTCACGACCGCGAACATCCGGCAGGCCAACCACAACCTGACGGTCGAAACGACCAGGACGCAGCAGCGCAGGGTCAAGGACGTCAGGGCGGTTTGTCGCCGCGATAACGATGATCCCTTCATTGCCTTCGAAGCCGTCCATCTCAACCAGCATCTGGTTCAGCGTTTGTTCACGTTCATCATGACCACCGCCCAGACCGGCGCCACGCTGGCGGCCGACGGCGTCGATTTCATCGATGAAGATAATGCACGGCGCCGCCTTCTTGGCCTGTTCGAACATGTCACGCACACGAGATGCACCGACACCCACGAACATTTCCACAAAGTCAGAACCGGAAATCGTAAAGAATGGCACCTTCGCTTCACCGGCGATAGCCTTCGCCAGCAGCGTTTTACCGGTACCCGGAGGGCCGACCATCAGGACGCCTTTCGGGATTTTACCGCCCAGTTTCTGGAAACGGCTCGGCTCGCGCAGGTACTCCACCAGTTCGGCCACTTCCTCTTTTGCCTCGTCACAGCCCGCAACGTCGGCAAAGGTGGTTTTGATCTGGTCTTCGGTCAGCATGCGCGCCTTACTCTTGCCGAACGACATGGCGCCTTTACCGCCGCCGCCCTGCATCTGCCGCATGAAGAAAATCCAGACGCCAATCAGCAGCAGCATCGGGAACCAGGAAATGAAGATAGAAGCCAGCAGGCTCGGCTCTTCAGGCGGTTCACCAACCACTTTCACGTTCTTGGTCAGCAGGTTATCAAGCAGCTTCGGATCGTTAACCGGAATGTAAGTCGTGTAACGGTTACTATCTTTCTTGGTAACGTTGATCTCACGTCCGTTGATACGCGCTTCGCGAACCTGATCCTGATTGACCTCCTGCAGGAAGGTAGAGTAATCCACCTTACGGCCATTAGACTCGCTGGGCCCAAAGCTCTGGAACACGGACATCAGCACGACTGCGATGACCAGCCAGAGTATTAGGTTTTTCGCCATGTCACTCAAGGGATTAACCTCTTATTACAACTGTGTTAATAACAGCGTCAGGTTACTCTATATCCGCCAAAATTCAAACCGCAGCTTCGAAAGCTGCCGTCCGGCATCCGTCGGTTATGGTTTTCGCCCGGTCGCTACAATGTACACTTCGCGTGAACGCGCACGCGAAGAGTCCGGCTTACGAACTTTAACCGTCGTAAACAGGGAGCGAATTTCCCTAAGATACTCATCGAAACCTTCGCCCTGGAACACCTTCACTAAAAAGCTGCCGCCCGGTGCCAGGACATCCCGACACATCTGCAACGCCAGCTCCACCAGGTACATGGCGCGGGGGATATCCACCGCCGGTGTTCCGCTCATGTTTGGTGCCATATCTGACATGACAACTTGTACTTTACTATCACCCACGCGTTCGAGTAACGCTTTCAGAACTAATTCATCACGAAAATCGCCCTGAAGGAAGTCCACACCAACGATAGGATCCATAGGTAAAAGATCGCATGCGATGATGCGGCCATTACCCCCGATCTGCGTTACCGCGTACTGTGACCAGCCCCCCGGTGCCGCACCGAGATCGACGACCGTCATCCCCGGTTTAAAAAGTTTGTCACTTTGCTGTATTTCATCAAGTTTAAACCAGGCACGGGAACGTAACCCCTTTTTCTGCGCCTGTTGAACATATTTGTCGCTAAAGTGTTCCTGGAGCCAGCGACTGGAGCTGGCAGAACGCTTTTTACCTGTCATTTCACATTCCATCCGGGTTCATCGTGTCCAGCGACGTAAATTTCGACGCGGCAATTTGGCGATATTAGGGAGATGGCGGTAGAATGAACCGTTTTCAATCCCAACGTAAGCAAAAATATACGATGAATCTGAGTACTAAACAAAAACAGCACCTGAAAGGTCTGGCACATCCGCTCAAGCCAGTAGTTATGCTTGGCAATAATGGTTTGACCGAAGGGGTGCTGGCCGAGATTGAACAAGCGTTAGAGCACCATGAACTCATCAAGGTGAAGATCGCCTCTGAAGACCGCGAAACCAAAACCCTGATCGTGGAAGCTATCGTACGCGAAACCGGCGCCTGTAACGTACAGGTCATCGGTAAAACGCTGGTGCTTTATCGCCCGACCGCAGAGCGAAAAATCTCGCTGCCACGCTAAGAATATCCTCAGTTAAACACGATTTCTGTGTAAAACGAGGGATTTGCGCAAACAGACGAGCAAAATGCCACGCTCTTGACGTTGATAAAAGGCCGCTATGCGGCCTTTTTCTTATCTTTACATTGTCGTAACGCTTACGCGATACGCCAGCATTACTGGTAGTCAACCTTAACGATTTCGTATTCCACTTCACCGCCTGGGGTGCGAATGATAACGACGTCGTCCTGCTCTTTCCCCACCAGACCGCGTGCGATCGGCGAGTTAACCGAGATCAGGTTCTGTTTGAAGTCGGCCTCGTCATCACCCACGATGCGATATGACTGCTCTTCGTCGCTGTCCAGGTTCAGCACCGTGACGGTGGAGCCAAAGATCACGCGCCCGTTGTTCGGCATTTTGCTGATATCGATAACCTGCGCATTCGACAGCTTCGCTTCGATATCCTTGATACGGCCTTCACAGAAGCCCTGCTGTTCACGCGCAGCGTGGTACTCCGCGTTTTCTTTCAGATCGCCGTGCTCACGCGCTTCGGCAATGGCGGCGATGATTTCAGGGCGACGAACGGATTTCAGGTACTCCAGTTCTTCGCGCAGTTTGTCGGCACCACGTAAGGTCATCGGAATAGCTTGCATTAGTTATACCTCTTTCATCATTCCTTCAGGCGCAGCATACCGCTGCCCCCGCTATCTTCCCGGGCCACAGTGGGCAGGAAAGAAGCAAAAAGAAAACTGACCCGGACACAAAATTCCAGGCCAGCAGCAATTTTTTTGTTTGATACGCATTTTACCCTGAAGTTCACTATGGGTCATCGTTTACTTTACAGGGCGATGCGCCGTAGTATGACGGCTTGTTTCCAGGTTGTTAGCGCGAGATTATGCGATTTTCCAGATTTATCATCGGATTGACCACCAGTTTAGCATTTAGCGTTCAGGCCGCGAACGTTGAGGAGTATATTAACCAACTCCCCGCGGGCGCAAACCTTGCCCTTATGGTGCAGAAAGTCGGGTCGCAGACGCCGGAGATAGATTATCACGGGCAACAAATGGCGCTACCCGCCAGTACCCAGAAGGTGATCACCGCCCTCGCCGCCCTGCTACAGCTTGGCCCTGATTTTCGCTTCACTACCACGCTTGAAACCAAAGGCAGCCTGAATGGCGGCGTCCTGAAAGGCGACCTGATTGCACGCTTTGGCGGCGATCCTACGCTAAAACGCCAGGATCTTCGCAATATGGTCGCCGTGCTGAAAAAGTCGGGCGTACAGCAAATCGATGGCAACATCCTGATTGATACCTCCGTTTTCGCCAGCCACGATAAAGCTCCGGGCTGGCCGTGGAACGACTTAACCCAGTGTTTTAGCGCACCGCCCGCAGCGGCTATTGTCGATCGTAACTGTTTTTCTGTTTCACTCTACAGCGCGCAAAAACCGGGCGATCTGGCGTTCATCCGCGTGGCGTCATATTACCCGGTCACCATGTTCAGCCAAGTTCGCACGCTGGCTCGTGGCTCAGGCGATGCGCAGTACTGTGAGCTGGACGTCGTTCCCGGCGACTTAAACCGCTATACGCTGACTGGCTGCCTGCCGCAGCGCACCGACCCGCTGCCGCTGGCCTTCGCCATTCAGGACGGCGCCAGCTATGCAGGCGCTATCCTCAAAGACGAGCTCAAGCAGGCAGGCATCACCTGGACCGGCACGCTGCTGCGTCAGACGCTTCCTGGCGACCCTGGAACGGTTATCGCCAGCAAACAGTCCGCGCCGCTGCATGACCTGCTGAAGGTAATGCTGAAAAAATCGGACAACATGATTGCCGATACGGTCTTCCGCACCATTGGCCATGCCCGTTTTGGCGTGCCCGGCACCTGGCGAGCGGGTTCCGATGCGGTACGGCAGATTCTGCGTCAGCAGGCGGGCGTTGAGCTGGGCAATACCATCATCGCCGATGGTTCCGGTTTGTCCCGCCACAACCTGATCGCACCGGCGACGATGATGCAGGTGCTGCAGTACATCGCTCAGCACGACAGCCAGCTGGATTTCATTTCCATGCTGCCGCTGGCGGGCTACGACGGTTCTTTGCAGTACCGTGCGGGTCTGCATCAGGCAGGGGTCGATGGTAAGGTGTCGGCGAAAACCGGCTCTCTGCAAGGGGTTTACAACCTGGCCGGATTCATCACCACGGCGAGCGGACAGCGGATGGCGTTCGTGCAGTATCTGTCGGGTTATGCGGTAGAACCTGCCGATCAGCGCAACCGACGTATCCCGCTGGTGCGTTTTGAAAGCCGGTTGTACAAGGATCTTTACCAGAACAACTAAGCGAAAAAAAAGGCTCCCGACGGGAGCCTTTTCGTTATGAGACGCAGAGAATCAGCGCTTATAGATGAATTCGACGCCTTCTTCGTCGTCTTCATCCCAGTCGTCATCCCAGTCTTCGTCGTCTTCCACTTCCGCTTCTTCAAGCTGCTGACGATGATAGTCATCCCACATAAACTCCACTTTTTCAGGCTGCTGCTCTTCTTGCGCCTGAACAATGGGGTTTTCGATGATGAACGTCATCACATCCCAGCACAGCTCTTTTACGCCCACCTGGCTTGCTGCGGAGATCAGGTAATACTTCTCTTCCCAGCCCATGGCTTCAGCAATCGCCTTCGCTTTGGCTTCCGCCTCCGCTTTATCCATCAGGTCGATTTTGTTGAAGACCAGCCAGCGCGGTTTAGCCGCCAGCTTATCGCTGTATTTTTCCAGCTCGCCGATGATAATGCGGGCGTTTTCCACCGGATCGGAACCGTCGATAGGATCGATATCGATCAGGTGCAGCAGAACGCGACAACGCTCAAGGTGCTTCAGGAAGCGAATACCCAGGCCAGCGCCTTCCGCGGCGCCTTCGATAAGCCCCGGAATATCCGCGACCACAAAGCTCTTCTCGTTATCCATGCGTACGACACCGAGGCTTGGCACCAGGGTGGTAAACGGATAATCCGCCACTTTCGGTTTGGCTGCGGAAACGGCGCGAATAAAGGTCGATTTCCCGGCGTTCGGCATGCCCAGCATCCCGACGTCGGCCAGCAGCATCAGCTCCAGTTGCAGGTCGCGCTTATCGCCCGGCGTACCCATGGTTTTCTGGCGCGGCGTACGGTTAACGGACGACTTAAAGCGGGTGTTGCCCAGACCGTGCCAACCGCCTTTGGCGACCATCAGACGCTGACCGTGTTTTGTCATGTCGCCCATTGTTTCGCCAGTGCCCTGATCGATAACGCGGGTACCGACCGGGACTTTAACCGTCACATCTTTACCCCGTTTACCGGTACAGTCACGGCTCTGACCATTCTGGCCGCGCTCAGCGCGGAAAGACTTCTCGAAACGGTAATCAATGAGCGTATTGAGGTTCTCATCCGCTTCCAGCCAGACGTCGCCGCCATCGCCGCCGTCACCGCCGTCAGGGCCCCCTTTCGGGATATATTTTTCACGGCGGAAACTCACACAACCATTACCACCGTCCCCGGCCACAACCAGGATTGTTGCTTCATCAACAAACTTCATCTTACTCTCCGTAAATCATTCGCCTGAGCGGGGTAACGGTACTACCGCTTCACGCTTACGCCACCGTCCCCACAGACGATGACCAATGGCGGAATACATCGCGCCCGCAACCACGACAAACGCACCGAGGTAACCTAAAAGGTTCAACATCGGTCTGGCGAAGACATCGGGCCAGGCCACAGATAACAAATCTGAAAACAACAGCGTAAACAACGGCGTCAGCGTGATCAGCGCGCTCACCTGCGCCGCCTGCCAGCGCGCCATCGCTTCCGCCAACGCGCCGTACCCGACCAGGGTATTCAGACCGCAGAAAACGAGGCAGGCTAACTGCCACTCGTTCAGGGCTTGAATCTTCGCCGGATCGGCCAGCGGCAGCAACGCTATCGTACATAAAGTGTACAGCAAAAAGAGGATCTGCTGTGAAGCCAGACGGCGCAATAACACCTTTTGCGCGACGCCATAGGTCACCCAGACCGTCGCCGCCCCGACGCCGAAAATGACGCCCCATGTGTAATCGGTCAGGCGGGTAAAAATCTCTATCAGGCTGGTGTTAAAGAACATCACCATGCCGCAGAGCAACATCATCGCACCCACAATTTGGGTTCCGCGCATCTTCTCTTTAAGAATGACGACGCTTGCCACCATCATCCCCACGGGTGAGAGTTGACCTATCACCTGTGACGCCGTTGGGTTGAGATACTGCAGGGAAGAGCTGAACAGAATAAAGTTGCCGAACAGCCCGCCTGTCGCGATCGCCAACAACACCAGCCAGCGAGGCTTACGGAACAGCTGTAGCGGCGGCAGCTTACCTCTGATGGTCAGAATGGCCCCAAGACCGATACTCGCCATCAGGAAGCGGTAAAACACGATGGTGGGAGGCTCCATGACCTCCAGCACCTGTTTCATTGCAATTGGCAGCGCTCCCCAACACATCGCCGTGGTGAGAGCCAAAAGAATACCAATGCCCGCCTGCTGCTTCATGCCCGTTTTCCCTACAGAAAATTTTCCGGACTTCTAATGTAAAAAGCCCCGCAACGTGTTGCGGGGCTTTCATCCGTTACCGGGACGCGAAAAACTTATTCAGCAACAATGCTGATGAACTTACGGTTTTTCGGGCCTTTAACTTCGAATTTCACTTTACCGTCTGCTTTAGCAAACAGAGTGTGGTCGCGACCGCAACCTACGTTAGTACCAGCGTGGAATTTGGTGCCACGCTGACGAACGATGATGCTACCCGCCAGAACGGATTCGCCACCGAAACGCTTAACGCCCAGGCGTTTAGCTTCTGAATCGCGACCGTTACGAGTGGAGCCGCCAGCCTTTTTATGTGCCATTTAAATCTCTCCTCAGGTCTTAGGCGCTGATGCCAGTAATTTTCACATCAGTGAACCACTGACGATGGCCCTGCTGCTTACGGTAGTGTTTACGACGACGAAACTTAACGATTTTAACTTTCTCGCCACGACCGTGAGCAACAACTTCAGCTTTGATAACGCCGCCATCAACGAAAGGAACGCCGATTTTGACTTCTTCACCGTTTGCGATCATCAGAACTTCAGCGAATTCAACAGATTCGCCAGTTGCGATGTCCAGCTTTTCCAGGCGAACGGTCTGACCTTCGCTTACTCGGTGTTGTTTACCACCACTTTGGAAAACCGCGTACATATAAACTCCGCTTCCGCGCACATCCTCGTGTGATTCAGAGTGCGCTATAAATATTCACAATAGGGCGCGAATATTACGCAAAACGAGAGCCTTTGACAAGTCCGATCGTCAATCCATGAAGAAAAAAAACACAACGCGCAAGGTATCGTTTATCTGCGTCGTTTTTTCAGTACAATCGGGGCTACAATTGTAACCCAGACTCTACGTTATCCCTTTTGGATAAGCGGTAAACAGGACCTTTAGCCCGGCATTTGCGATGAATTTAGAAAAAATCAATGAGTTAACCGCGCAAGATATGGCGGGTGTCAATGCGGCAATCCTTGAGCAACTCAATTCAGACGTCCAACTGATTAATCAGTTAGGTTACTACATCGTCAGCGGCGGCGGTAAACGCATCCGTCCGATGATCGCGGTGCTGGCGGCGAGAGCCGTGGGCTATCAGGGTAATGCACACGTCACGATTGCGGCGCTCATCGAGTTTATCCACACCGCCACGCTATTGCATGACGATGTTGTGGATGAATCAGATATGCGCCGCGGCAAAGCCACTGCGAATGCGGCATTCGGCAATGCGGCAAGCGTGCTGGTCGGCGACTTCATCTACACCCGCGCCTTTCAGATGATGACAAGTCTCGGGTCGCTAAAAATCCTTGAGGTGATGTCCGAAGCGGTGAACGTGATTGCAGAAGGCGAAGTTCTGCAGTTGATGAACGTTAACGACCCGGATATCACCGAAGAGAGCTACATGCGGGTGATTTACAGCAAAACCGCGCGTCTGTTTGAAGCGGCGGCGCAGTGTTCCGGCCTGCTGGCGGACTGTTCAGACGAACAAGAGAAAGGCCTGCAGGATTATGGCCGCTATCTTGGCACCGCCTTCCAGCTTATCGACGATTTACTGGACTACAGTTCCGATGGCGAGACGCTGGGTAAAAACGTGGGCGACGACCTCAATGAAGGCAAGCCGACGCTCCCGCTGCTCCACGCGATGCGTCACGGTTCAGCGGCGCAATCAGCGATGATTCGTCAGGCGATTGAAGAAGGCAACGGCCGCCATTTACTGGAGCCGGTGCTGGAAGCGATGGCCGATTGCGGATCGCTTGAATGGACGCGCCAGCGCGCCGAAGAAGAAGCCGACAAAGCGATTGCCGCGCTCAGCGTGTTGCCCGATACCCCCTGGCGTGACGCGCTCATTTCCCTGGCGCACATCGCCGTACAACGCGATCGTTAATCCCTTCCCGCGCACTGCGCGGGAAAGTTCCAATAAAAATTAGCTCACCCCCACTCTCTCCTGACAGCTTGATATATTCTGAATATCCTTTTTCTTTACTTGAACTTTTTAGAACTTAACGACATTCAGAGGTATAGTATCTCAGCCGTCTGATGTGGATGGCGTGTCGTTATCAACAGGGAAAAAGTATGGATAAATTTATCGACTGGCATCCCGCCGATATTATTGCCGGGCTGCGTAAGAAAGGTACTTCACTGGCGGCGGAATCCCGCAAAAACGGCCTCAACTCATCAACACTGGCGAATGCGCTCACACGCCCCTGGCCAAAGGGAGAAGTCATCATCGCCCGCGCGCTGGAAACAGACCCCTGGGTCATCTGGCCATCGCGCTACCACGATCCCATCACCCATGCGTTTATCGACAGAACGCAGCTGGTACGCCGACCGAAAGAGAAATAAAGCAGAAGAGCAACCCCCTTGTCGCAAGGACAGGGGGCTGCGTACGAGACAGGACGTTATTCGCCTTTCACGCGTTCGATGTTGGCGCCCAGCGCACGAAGTTTGTCTTCAATGCGCTCATAGCCGCGATCGATGTGGTAGATACGGTCGACAATGGTGGTCCCTTCAGCGATACATCCCGCCAGCACCAGGCTTGCGGAGGCACGCAGATCCGTCGCCATGACCTGCGCGCCGGAGAGTTTCTCCACGCCGTGGCAAATCGCCGTATTGCTTTCAATCTCCGCGTGCGCGCCCATACGGATAAGCTCCGGCAGATGCATGAAGCGGTTTTCGAAGATAGTTTCGGTAATCACACCGGTACCTTCCGCCACCAGGTTCAGCAGCGTGAACTGAGCCTGCATGTCGGTTGGGAAGCCCGGGTGCGGCGCAGTACGCACGTTAACCGCTTTCGGACGTTTGCCGTGCATGTCCAGGCTTATCCAGTCCTGACCGACTTCAATATCAGCGCCCGCTTCACGCAGTTTTGCCAGTACGGCATCCAGCGTATCCGGTTGGGCGTGACGGCAGACGATTTTGCCGCCCGAGATCGCGGCAGCAACCAGGAACGTACCGGTTTCAATACGGTCAGGCAGTACGCGGTAAACGCCGCCGCCGAGGCGCGCAACGCCTTCAATGGTGATCCGATCGGTGCCCTGACCGGTAATTTTCGCCCCCAGCGCATTGAGGAAGTTCGCCGTATCGACGATTTCCGGCTCGCGGGCGGCGTTTTCGATGATGGTCGTGCCTTCCGCCAGCGTCGCGGCGCTCATGATGGTAACCGTGGCGCCGACGCTCACTTTATCCATCACGATGTGCGCGCCTTTCAGGCGGCCATTGACGGAGGCCTTCACGTAGCCTTCTTCCAGTTTGATTTCAGCGCCAAGCTGCTCAAGACCGGTAATATGCAGGTCCACCGGACGCGCGCCGATAGCGCAGCCGCCCGGCAGGGACACCTGGCCCTGACCGAAACGCGCCACCAGCGGCCCTAACGCCCAGATAGAGGCGCGCATGGTTTTCACCAGTTCATAAGGCGCGCAAAACACGTTAACGCCGCTGGCATCGATCCAGACCGAGCCGTTACGCTCAACTTTGGTGCCGAGCTGGCTCAGCAGCTTCATGGTCGTATCGATGTCTTTCAGCTTCGGTACGTTCTGAATTTCTACCGGCTCTTCAGCCAACAGCGCGGCGAAGAGGATAGGCAGGGCGGCATTTTTAGCGCCTGAAATGCTGACTTCGCCCTGGAGGCGCGACGGCCCCTGTACACGAAATTTGTCCATTAATTCTGGTCTCTTGTAAATTGATTCTGTACAGCCGGACGAGTGCGGCTGCTTAAAAACCGTTGAGTTTACGATCGCGTTCCCATTCCTGCGGGGTGTACGCCTTGATCGACAGGGCATGGATGCGGTTGTCCGCAATATACTCCATCAGCGGCGCATAAACGGCCTGCTGCTTCTTGACCCGGCTCATACCGTCAAACATCTCACCCACAGCAATAACCTGAAAGTGGCTGCCATCGCCAGAGACGTGGACTTCCTTAAGGGAGAGTGCGTTCATCAGCACGGTCTGAATTTCATGATTTTCCATGGGCGTCATTTTATCTGGTAGTGAAAACAAGCCCAACATCTTAGAGGAAAGTGAGGCGGTCTTAAATAAGCAAAAAGCCCCGACGTCAAAAACGTTGGGGCTTTAAATAATAACATCTTGAATAATTATGGGATTAGATCGTCAGACAGGTTATACAACTGCACCAGCGTCTGCATTTTTTCGCTCTTACCCACGATCTCAGGCGTTTTACCCTGCGCGCGGATCAGCGCGACAAAATGCACCAACAGCGCAACGCCCGCCGTATCCACACGCGTAACATCGCTCAGATCGAGAATTGATACCCCTGCCGTCGCCTGCGCGCGGGCATCCCAGAGCGACGGGATCACGTCCTGATCCAGCTCGCCCTGCAACCGCAGGCGATCGTTATCGAGCATCCAGCCCAGCGATGGCGTCATTATTTTTTCTGATCCAGGGTGATCGGCTGCTTCGCGATTGACTGCAACTGCGCCGTCAGGCCATCGATCCCTTTGGTGCGCAGCAGATCGCTCCACTCATTCTGTTTGGTGGTGATCATGCTTACGCCTTCAGCGATCATGTCATACGCCTGCCAGTTGCCGGTTTGGCTATTTTTACGCCACTGGAAATCCAGGCGTACCGGCGGGCGACCATTCGGGTCAACAATGGTGACGCGAATAGGCACAATGGTGGCATCGCCGAACGGTTGCTCCGGCGCAACCTGATACGTCTGGCCGTGATACATCGCCAGCGCCTGGCCGTAGGCCTGTTTCAGATATTCATGGAACGCGGCGAAATAGGCGTCACGCTGCGCCGGGGTGGCGTCGCGGTAGTAGCGGCCAAGCACCAGCGCGCCGGCATATTTCACCTGGACATACGGCAGCAACTCCTGATCGACCACCACGCGCAGGTAATCCGGGTTCGCCCGAATTTTGGGTTGTTCGTTCTTCAGGCGATCAAACGTTTTTTTCGCGGCCTGATTCATCAGGGTATACGGGTTTGACTGATCGGCAGCCGTGGCCGCGGTCAAAGGGGCGATCGCCAGCATGGCGACCATAAGTAAACGTTTAAACATCATTGATTCTCCTGAAATTAGTGCGGCGCGCCAGCGGGCGGCACAGCGTCAGTATGTCCTTTATCCGGCATTTTCGCATCGCCAGAATTCTGATTATCACTGCCCTTGCTGCTATACAGGAACTGACCAATAAGGTCCTCCAGCACCATCGCGGACTTCGTATCCTGGATGGTGCTGCCGTCTTTAAGCATAGACGTCCCCATTTCTGGATCGTCAAAACCGACATTCAGCGCAAGGAATTGTTCGCCCAGCAGGCCGGAGGTGCGAATCGCCAGCGAGCTGGTATCCGGGATCTGGTTATAGCGTTCTTCGATATCCAGCGTGACACGCGGCAGATAGGTTTTCGGATCTAATGCTATCTCTTCCACACGACCAATCACCACCCCGCCAATACGCACCGGAGAGCGAGCTTTCAGGCCACCGATATTATCGAAGGTCGCATAGACGCGATAAGTGGGCTCAGTGTGCAGCGAGGTAAGATCGGCTGCTTTCAGACAGATGAACAGTGCCGCCAGCAACGCCGCCAGCAAAAAAGCACCCACCCAGATTTCACTTTTTTTCGTTTGCATGAACTCAATTCCCAAACATCAATGCAGTCAGCACAAAATCTAACCCAAGCACTGCCAGCGAAGAGTGCACGACGGTGCGAGTCGTCGCGCGGCTGATCCCGGCAGAAGTGGGGATCGCATCATAACCGTTGAATAACGCAATCCATGTCACCGTGATGGCAAACACCACGCTTTTAATCAGGCAATTCACTAAATCCATGCGCCATTCGACGGCATTTTGCATTGCCGTCCAGAAGAAGCCAGCGTCAATGCCCTTCCAGCTCACCCCAACCAGCGAACCGCCCCAAATGCCGACCGCGACAAAAATGATGGTCAGCAACGGTAATGAGATGACGCCCGCCCAGAAGCGAGGCGAAATCACCCGGCGCAGCGGATCGACCGCCATCATCTCCATGCTGGAGAGCTGTTCTGTCGCCCGCATCAGGCCGATTTCAGCCGTCAGCGCAGAACCAGCGCGCCCGGCAAACAGCAGCGCGGCGATCACCGGCCCGAGCTCACGCAGCAGCGACAGCGCCACCAGCATGCCGAGGCTCGTTTCGGCGCTGTAGGTCGTCAGCACCAGATACCCCTGCAGCCCGAGCACCATGCCGATAAAGACGCCCGACACGATAATGATCAGCATGGAGAGCACGCCGACGTTATACAACTGGCGAACCAGCAGCGGGGCGTGCTTGCGAAACTCCGGTTTTCCGACCACGGCATTGAATAACATTAACCCGGCGCGACCGAAGGCGGCGGTGGTTTTAATCCCGCGATGACCCAGCGCAGCCAGTGCATTTAACAGCATGAGTAACTTAGCTCCCTGTACCTAATAAATCACGGCGGTAGTCGCCCGCCGGATAGCGAAACGGCACGGGCCCATCGGCAATACCGTCAAGAAACTGACGTACGCGCGGGTCGTCATTCACTTTCAGCGACTGCGCGCTGCCGTGAGCAACGATTTTTTTGTCCGCGACGATATAGGCGTAATCGGCAATGCTGAGGACTTCCGGTACATCATGCGACACGACGATGCAGGTCACGCCCAGCGCGCTGTTGAGCTCGGAGATCAGTTTGACCAGCACCCCCATGGTTATCGGGTCCTGCCCGACAAACGGTTCATCAAACATGATGAGATCCGGCTCCAGCGCAATCGCGCGAGCCAGCGCGGCGCGGCGCGCCATCCCGCCGGAAAGCTCAGACGGCATCAGTTTCGCCGCGCCGCGCAGACCGACCGCCTCAAGCTTCATCATCACCGTGCTCTTCAGCAGCGGCGGCGGCAGACGGGTATGTTCGCGCAGCGGGTAAGCAACGTTGTCAAAGACGTTCATGTCGGTAAACAGCGCGCCGGACTGAAACAGCATGCTCATGCGTTTACGCACTGTATAGAGCCTTGATCGCGACATCTCCGGCACGTTCTCGCCGTCAAACAAGATCTCGCCGCAATCCGGCGGGATCTGCCCGCCGATAAGCCGCAGCAGCGTCGTTTTACCAATGCCCGACGGCCCCATAATCGCGGTGATTTTACCCCGCGGCACGGAGAGCGAGATATTGTCGAAGATAGTTCGCTGGCCCCGTGAGAAGCTCATGTTCTGAACGTCGACCAAATTCGCCAGAGTCTGGCTCATAGGTTCATCCTTACAAAAAACGCATAAGGTTAAGCATGGCGCAGCGGCGCCCCTGACCCATCATTTTTACAGAAACTGACCTGCCATAGTTAGCGAAAGCAGGCATTTGTTTTACTTTTTAGCCGCATAAAGTCAAAATTAAGAATTCGTCTATGCCCCGCCCCCGATAAGCGCGGACCGGCGATTATACCTGAAGAAAGGACTTTAGATGCTTTTAGCGACGGCTCTGTTAATAATTGGTTTACTTCTGGTGGTCTACAGCGCCGATCGTCTGGTTTTTGCCGCATCTATCCTGTGTCGCACCATGGGCGTTCCGCCGCTGATTATCGGCATGACCGTGGTCAGCATTGGGACATCGCTCCCTGAAATTATCGTTTCTGTCGCCGCCGCTTTTCATGGACAACTCGATCTGGCGATAGGCACCGCCATCGGCTCCAATATTATCAATATCTTATTGATTATTGGCCTTGCCGCGTTGTTCCACGCATTTACCGTCCATTCCGATATCCTGCGCCGTGAATTGCCGCTAATGTTAATCGTGACCCTGCTGGCGGGATATGTGCTGTATGATGGCGAACTCTCAAGGCTCGACGGCGTATTTATGCTCTCGCTGGCGGTGCTGTGGCTGTTCTTTATCGTTAAAATAGCCCGGCTTGCGGAGCACGAAGGAAACGACAGTCTGACCCGCGAGCAGATGGCCGAACTTCCTCGCGAAGGGTCATTGCCGGTGGCCTGTCTGTGGCTCGGCATCGCCTTGATTATTATGCCAATGGCGACCCGCATGGTGGTAGACAACGCCACCGTGCTGGCGAACTATTTCGCCATGAGCGAACTCACCATTGGTCTGACGGTCATCGCCATCGGCACCAGCCTGCCGGAACTGGCGACCACGATTGCTGGCGCCCGAAAAGGTGAAGGCGATATCGCAATTGGCAATATAATAGGCTCCAACATCTTCAATATCGCCATTGTGCTCGGTTTACCCGCGCTTATTGCGCCAGGCGCGTTTAACCCCCTGGCCTTTCATCGTGATTATGGCGTGATGGTGCTGGTCAGCGTCATCTTCGCCCTGCTGTGCTGGCGCCGCCGTCTGCGGATCGGCAAAGTCGCCGGGGCGCTGTTAACCAGCGGGTTTATTGTTTGGCTGGCGTTTCTCTACTGGGGTACGCCGTTCTTCGCAGAATGAATCGGAATAACATTATGTCGCAAATAGATTTGCAGCCGGATTTTGACTTTCAGAAAGCAGGCCTTGAGGTACTGGAGATTGAACGTGAAGGTCTGGCCCAACTCGACCAATACATCAACCAAGACTTTGCCCTTGCCTGCGAGAAAATGTTCAGGTGCAGCGGTAAAGTCGTGGTCATGGGCATGGGCAAATCCGGGCATATCGGCCGCAAGATGGCGGCGACCTTCGCCAGTACCGGCACCTCGTCGTTTTTCGTCCACCCGGGCGAAGCAGCGCATGGCGACCTCGGGATGGTCACGGCGCAGGATGTGGTGATTGCCCTCTCCAACTCTGGCGAGTCCAACGAGATCCTCGCGCTGATCCCCGTGCTTAAGCGCCTGCAGGTACCGTTTATCTGCATGACCGGTCGCACAGACAGCAGTATGGCGAAAGCCGCCGATATTCACCTGTGCGTTAAGGTACAGCAGGAAGCCTGCCCGCTGGGGCTGGCGCCAACCTCCAGCACCACCGCAGCACTGGTGATGGGTGACGCGCTCGCCGTTGCGCTGCTGAAAGCCCGCGGTTTTACTGCCGAGGATTTCGCCCTGTCGCACCCGGGCGGCGCGCTCGGCCGCAAACTGCTGCTGCGGGTGAACGATATCATGCACACCGGCGCTGAAATTCCGCGCGTCAACAAAGCGGCATCGCTTCGCGACGCGCTGCTGGAGATCACCCGGAAAAATCTGGGGATGACCGTCATCTGCGACGACCAGATGACTATCGAGGGTATTTTCACCGATGGCGACCTGCGTCGGGTCTTCGACATGGGCGCGGACGTCCGCAGCCTGAGCATTGCGGACGTGATGACCCACGGCGGTATTCGGGTGCGTTCAGGCACGCTTGCCGTGGATGTACTGAACCTGATGCAGTCCCGCCATATCACCTGCGTGATGGTTGCTGATGGCGACCATCTGTTGGGTGTGGTACATATGCATGATCTGCTGCGCGCTGGCGTAGTATAAGTAAGGATAAAACAATGAGTAATGCTGGTGCGTCGGTGACGACCTGCTATGGCGCGGTTAGTGCGCAGATTATTCAGCGGGCGGAAAATATCCGCCTGTTGATTCTGGACGTTGACGGCGTGTTGTCTGACGGCCTTATTTACATGGGCAATAACGGTGAAGAACTGAAAGCCTTCAATGTCCGTGATGGTTATGGTATTCGCTGTGCGATGACCTCTGGTATTGAAGTCGCCATTATCACCGGTCGAAAGGCTAAACTGGTAGAAGACCGCTGTAAAACGCTGGGGATCACCCATCTCTGGCAAGGGCAGTCCGACAAGCTTATCGCCTACCGCAAACTGCTCGATACGCTGGCGCTGCGTCCGGAAGAGGTTGCCTATGTGGGTGACGATCTGATCGACTGGCCGGTCATGGCGGAGGTTGGTCTGAGCGTCGCCGTTGCTGACGCCCATCCGCTGCTCATTCCGCGCGCGGATTACGTCACGCATATTGCGGGCGGTAAAGGCGCGGTGCGCGAGGTTTGTGATTTGCTGCTGCTGGCTCAGGGCAAGTTAGATGAGGCCAAAGGGCAATCCATATGAGTAAAACCAGACGTTGGGTTATCATTCTGCTCTCGTTGGTCGCGCTGGTGCTGATCGGCTATAACTTCGTAAACAAAGACGAGACGGTACATCCCGTCACTAACAGCAATGACCCGACTTACAAAAGCGAGCATACCGACACGCTCGTTTACAGCCCGGAAGGCGCACTCAGCTATCGCCTGATTGCGGAGCATGTGGAGTATTTTTCCGACGACGCCGTTTCATGGTTCGAGCATCCGCTGTTAACCACGTATGACGTCAATAAGGTTGCGACGTGGTCCATCAAGTCGGACCGCGCCAAACTGACCAATGACCGTATGCTGTATCTTTATGGGCATGTTGAAATCAACGCGTTAACACCGGATTCTCAACTGCGCAAAATAACAACAGATAACGCCATAGTAAATCTGACAACGCAGGACGTAAGTTCAGACGATCTGGTGACGTTGTATGGGACGACATTTAATTCCAGCGGCCTGAAAATGCGCGGCAACTTACGCAGCAAAAACGCACAGCTGATTGAAAAGGTGAGAACCTCTTATGAAATTCAAAACAAACAAACTCAGCCTTAAGCTTGCTCTTACCAGCGTCTTGCTGGCGGCCAGCCTGCCAGCGCTGGCATTAACGGGTGATACCGATCAACCGATTCATATCCAATCCGATCAGCAGTCGCTGGATATGCAGGGTAACGTCGCCACCTTTACCGGCAACGTTATCGTCACCCAGGGCAGTATCAAGATTAATGCGGATAAAGTGGTCGTCACCCGCCCTGGCGGTGAAAAAGGGAAAGAAACCGTCGATGGTTACGGCAACCCGGCCACCTTTTACCAGATGCAGGACAACGGTAAACCGGTGAAGGGCCACTCCTCTAAAATGCACTATGAAACGGCAAATGATTTCGTGGTGCTGACGGGGAACGCCTATCTGGAGCAGCTCGACAGCAACATCACAGGAGACAAAATCACCTACCTGGTTAAAGAGCAGAAAATGCAGGCGTTCAGCGATAAAGGCAAACGCGTGACCACGGTGCTGATACCGTCTCAGCTGCAGGATAAAGGCAACAACAAGGCTCCGGCGCCGCAGAAAAAGAGTAACTAATTCGCTATGGCAACATTAACTGCAAAAAATCTCGCAAAAGCCTATAAGGGCCGCCGGGTCGTCGAGGACGTTAGCCTCACCGTCAACTCCGGTGAGATTGTCGGTCTGCTGGGACCAAACGGCGCCGGGAAAACGACCACCTTTTACATGGTGGTCGGCATTGTGCCGCGCGACGCCGGCAACATTATTATCGACGGCGACGATATCAGCCTGCTGCCGCTGCATGCCCGCGCCCGTCGCGGCATTGGCTATCTGCCGCAGGAAGCCTCCATTTTCCGTCGCCTGAGCGTATTTGATAACCTGATGGCAGTGCTGCAAATCCGCGATGATTTAAGCAGCGAGCAGCGTGAAGACCGCGCCAACGAGCTGATGGAAGAGTTCCATATCGAACATCTGCGCGACAGCCTGGGTCAGGCGCTGTCCGGGGGGGAACGTCGTCGTGTGGAAATTGCGCGCGCGCTGGCGGCTAACCCAAAATTCATCCTGCTGGATGAACCTTTTGCCGGCGTTGACCCGATCTCCGTTATCGACATCAAACGCATCATCGAGCATCTGCGCGACAGCGGTCTTGGCGTGCTGATTACCGACCACAACGTACGAGAAACGCTGGCCGTCTGTGAACGCGCCTACATTGTTAGCCAGGGTCACCTTATCGCCCACGGCACGCCAGAAGAAATCCTGCAAGACGAGCAGGTTAAGCGCGTGTACCTTGGGGAAGACTTCAGACTCTGATAGGGTAGCAGGTATAGACGTATTAGCCGGAGAAATTTGCCCTGACTATGAAGCAAGGTTTGCAATTAAGGCTCAGCCAACAGCTCGCCATGACCCCACAACTGCAACAGGCTATCCGCCTGCTGCAGCTGTCCACGCTGGAACTTCAGCAGGAACTTCAGCAAGCGCTGGAGAGCAACCCGCTGCTTGAGCAAACCGAGCTCCATGACGAAGTTGCGTCCAAAGAAACCCAGGACAGCGAAACGCTCGACACTGTCGACGCGCTCGAGAAAAAAGAGATGCCCGAGGAGCTGCCGCTGGATGCCAGCTGGGACGAGATCTATACCGCCGGGACCCCTTCCGGAACCGGCGCGGATTATCAGGACGACGAAATTCCGGTCTATCAGGGCGAAACCACGCAGAAATTGCAGGATTATCTGATGTGGCAGGTCGAGCTGACGCCTTTTTCCGACACCGACCGCGCAATAGCCACCTCCATCGTGGATGCAGTGGACGAGACGGGCTACCTCACGGTGACGCTGGACGACATCCTCGAAAGCATGGGCGATGAAGAGATTGGACTCGACGAAGTGGAAGCCGTGCTCAAGCGGATCCAGCGTTTCGACCCTGTTGGCGTCGCGGCGCGGGATCTGCGCGACTGCCTGCTGATCCAGCTTTCGCAGTTCGCAAAGGAAACGCCGTGGCTGGAAGAGGCCCGGCTCATCATTAGCGATCACCTCGATCTTCTCGCCAACCATGATTTCCGCACGCTGATGCGGGTGACCCGGTTAAAGGAAGAGGTGCTGAAAGAGGCGGTCGCGCTGATTCAGTCATTGGATCCTCGCCCCGGCCAGTCGATCCAGACCGGCGAGCCGGAGTACGTGATCCCCGACGTGCTGGTGCGTAAAGTCAACGATCGCTGGGCGGTGGATCTCAACTCCGACAGCCTTCCGCGCCTGCAGATAAACCAGCATTACGCCGGTATGTGCAACAACGCCCGCAATGATGCCGACAGCCAGTTCATTCGCAGTAACCTGCAGGAGGCCCGCTGGCTGATTAAAAGCCTCGAAAGCCGTAACGATACGCTGCTGCGCGTCAGCCGCTGCATCGTCGAACAGCAGCAGGCCTTCTTTGAAAAGGGCGAAGAGTTTATGAAACCGATGGTGCTGGCGGATATCGCCCAGGCCGTCGAAATGCATGAATCCACGATTTCACGCGTCACAACGCAGAAGTATCTGCACAGTCCGCGTGGCATTTTTGAGCTTAAGTATTTCTTCTCCAGCCATGTGAATACCGAGGGCGGCGGCGAAGCCTCATCCACGGCCATTCGCGCGCTGGTGAAGAAGTTAATTGCCGCGGAAAACCCCGCGAAACCACTGAGTGACAGTAAGCTGACCACCATGCTCTGTGAACAGGGTATCATGGTGGCACGCCGCACCGTTGCAAAGTACCGAGAGTCTTTATCCATTCCGCCGTCTAACCAGCGTAAACAGCTGATCTGACACAACCGATAAGGAAGACACTATGCAGCTCAATATCACAGGACACAATGTCGAAATTACTGAGTCTCTGCGCGAGTTCGTGACATCGAAATTCGCTAAACTGGAACAGTTTTTCGAACGCATTAATCAGGTCTATATTGTGTTAAAAGTGGAGAAAGTGACTCATATATCGGATGCCACCCTGCATGTTAACGGTGGTGAAATCCATGCCAGCGCGGAAGGGCAGGATATGTATGCCGCTATTGATGGTCTTATCGATAAGCTGGCACGACAGTTGACCAAACATAAAGATAAACTGAAACAACACTAATTGTCCGGGCGTTCGCCTGATGCCATAGTGCGCGTCAGGCGAAACGCAGGTGAAATTATGATGAACAACGATTCCGCTCTTCAACTGAGCAATGTCCTTAACCAGGAATGTACCCGCAGTGGCGTTCACTGCCAGAGTAAAAAACGTGCGCTGGAAATCATCAGCGAACTGGCTGCCAAACAGCTCAGTTTACCGCCTCAGGTGGTATTCGAAGCCATACTGACCCGCGAGAAAATGGGCAGTACCGGCATCGGCAACGGCATCGCCATCCCTCACGGTAAGCTGGAGGAGGATACCTTGCGCGCCGTCGGCGTCTTTGTGCAACTGGAAACGCCAATCCCGTTTGACGCCATTGATAATCAGCCCGTAGACCTGCTGTTCGCCCTGCTGGTACCGGCCGATCAAACCAAAACGCACCTGCATACGCTCTCTCTGGTGGCGAAGCGTCTGGCGGATAAAACGATCTGCCGCCGCCTGCGCAGCGCGCAGAGCGACGAAGAGTTGTACCAGATTATCACTGGAGAAGAAGGCAGTGATGACGCGTAATGAGGAATCCTGTTGTGAGGAGATACAGTAGATGGTACTGATGATCGTCAGCGGTCGTTCAGGCTCGGGGAAATCCGTCGCCTTACGCGCGTTGGAGGATATGGGCTTCTACTGTGTAGATAATCTGCCGGTCGTCCTGCTGCCTGAACTGGCCAAAAGCCTGGTGGACAGAAATATCTCCGCGGCGGTAAGCATTGACGTGCGCAACATGCCGGAATCGCCAGAAATTTTCGAACAGGCCATGAAAAACCTGCCGGAAGCCTTCTCGCCGCAGCTGCTGTTCCTTGATGCCGATCGCAATACGCTGATCCGCCGCTACAGCGATACCCGGCGCCTGCACCCGCTCTCCAGCAAAAACCTGTCTCTGGAAAGCGCCATCGACCAGGAAAGCGACCTGCTCGAGCCCCTGCGCTCCCGGGCCGACCTGATTGTCGATACCTCTGAGATGTCGGTCCATGAACTGGCCGAGATGCTCAGGACGCGCCTGCTGGGTAAACGCGAGCGCGAGCTGACGATGGTGTTTGAATCGTTTGGCTTTAAGCACGGTATCCCTATCGATGCCGACTACGTGTTTGACGTCCGTTTTTTACCCAACCCGCACTGGGACCCGAAGCTGCGTCCGATGACCGGCCTCGATAAGCCCGTCGCCGCGTTTCTCGACAGGCATACCGAGGTACACAATTTTATCTACCAGACCCGCAGCTATCTTGAGCTATGGTTACCTATGCTGGAAACCAACAACCGTAGCTACCTGACGGTCGCTATCGGCTGTACCGGCGGTAAACACCGCTCGGTGTACATTGCCGAGCAGCTGGCTGACTATTTCCGCTCGCGCGGTAAAAACGTTCAGTCTCGTCACCGGACGCTGGAAAAACGCAAAACATGACCGTAAAGCAAACCGTTGAAATCACCAATAAGCTGGGCATGCATGCGCGCCCGGCCATGAAACTGTTTGAGCTGGTGCAGGGATTTGATGCCGAGGTGCTGCTGCGTAATGACGAAGGCGCGGAAGCGGAAGCCAGCAGCGTCATTGCACTGCTCATGCTGGATTCCGCCAAAGGGCGGCAGATAGAGATTGAGGCCAGCGGCCCGCAGGAGCAGGAAGCACTGTCAGCGGTGATTGCGCTGTTTAACGCCGGATTCGACGAAGACTAACCGCGACGCATTTCACTTCGCGTACAGCTTATTTTCCGTCATAAACCCTTCCCCACCAAGCTGCCGCATCTGGCGCAGGATCCACGCCTGGCGGCTGCGTACATAGCCTGACGGCGCATCGGCGCGAAAGCGAACAGGATTCGGCAATACCGCAGCGAGCAGCGCCGCTTCAGACATCGTCAGTCGGCTGGCAGGTTTATGAAAGTAACGCTGCGAAGCGGCTTCTACGCCAAACACGCCCTCGCCAAATTCCGCAATATTCAGGTACACCGTCAGAATACGCCTTTTGCTCCAGAGGGTTTCAATACCGAGCGTTAAGCCAGCCTCCAGCCCTTTACGCAACCAGCTGCGGCCATCCCAGAGAAACAGGTTTTTGGCCGTCTGCTGAGACAGCGTAGACGCGCCGCGAATACGGTTTTCGTTACGCTCGTTATGCGCCAGCGCTTTCTCAATGGCGGAGACGTCAAACCCCCAGTGGTCAGGGAATTTCTGGTCCTCGGCGGCAATCACCGCCAGCCCCATCCACGGCGACATATCGCTCATGCTCACCCAGTCGGCGTGCGCAACGTAGTGAAAATCCCCCCGCAGCCAGGCGCCGAGCTGACGCTCCGCCATCACGGCGGAAAAGGGAACCGGCACGACGCTGAACAGGGCGATACCGCCCCCCCAGAATACCGCCAGCACCAGCGCTACACGAAGGAAGAACCGCTTTGCCCAGGCAAGCGGGGAAAGGCGTGCTCTCATTCGCACAAAGCCAGCACGCGCGCCACCAGTTTCTCAATCCCTGTCGCCGCTTCGGCAATGTTCTGCGCCAGCATGTAGGCTGGCGTCGTGATCACTTTGTTGTCTTCATCCACCACGATATCGTCAACCGGGCACGGTACGTGCTCAGCCCCCATATCCTCCAGCACTTCTGCCGTATCAATATCGGTGCCGATGGTAAGACGCAGCGGAAAATCAAAAATTTTCGGCAGCAGCGCCGGAGCGATACACATAAACCCCAGCGGTTTTCCCGCCTGATGCAACGACCGGGCGAGCTGAGCCAGGGCGCTGTCAACCACGCATTGACTGCCTTCGGCGGCAAAGTTACTGAGATTTTTCGCCGCGCCAAAGCCGCCGGGGACGATCAGCGCATCAAGCGTCTCTGCACGGGCCTGCGACAGCGGCTGAATCTCGCCGCGGGCAATACGCGCGGCTTCAATCAGGACGTTACGATTTTCCGCCATGGGTTCAGCCGCAAGGTGATTAATCACATCCGCCTGGCTTTTATCCGGCGCAAAACAGACCGCCTTCGCGCCGCTGCGGGCAATCGCCAGCAGTGTAATTACCGCTTCATGAATTTCCGTGCCGTCGTAGACGCCACACCCGCTTAGTACTACGCCAATTCTTTTCATCGCCTCAGTCCTTCTTTTCAACAGCATGAAACGCTTTAGAAAATTTAAATTAACCGCTACGCTTCACATATTTTTATGATTTGCATAACAAATATTTTAAGTTTTGCTATCTTATGAGCGTGCAGCCTTATTTCAGGGTTGCGTCCTTGCCAAAAACCATTCTAACGATTCCGGCGCAGCCACAATTTCCCTGGTGTTGGCGCAGTATTCGCGCACCCCGGTCAATCCGGGGTCATTTTTTTATCGGTTGGCAACCCAGGCTTTCAGCGTCGCGACGTCCTGCGGCCATTCGGTTTTCATCTCTTCAACCCATTCACCAACATTATCCCACCAGGCAGGTAAATCAGGTGACTGAATCTGCTGGCCGAGCTGCTGAATATGACGCAGCCCCACGGAACCTGCCGCGCCTTTAATTTTGTGCCCTTCCTCAACAATGCCCTTTTGATCGCGCGCCGTCAGGTTCGACTCCAGCACGGACAGATAACCAGGCATCATTTTCTCGAATATCGCCAGACCGTCGGTAATCAGTTTCGGGCCAACCAGTTCGATATACTGCTCAAGCATCGCGATATCCAACACGCTTTGCGCTTTGCTACTGTCTTGCGTTGTCACATGGCTCTCCTCATCGTCACAGGTATCCCAGAATTTCTTAATCATTGCCGTCAACGCCGGTACGGCCAACGGCTTGCTCAGCACGTCATCCATTCCCGCATCGAGATACTCTTTTTTGTCCTTCAGGACGTTGGCGGTCAGCGCCACCAGCGGCGGCAGTTCGTCAGCGGCGTAACGTCTTTTCAGCTCACGCGAAATATCCAGCCCGGTCATATCCGGCAGCTGGATATCCAGCAGCACCAGGTCATATTCGGTCGGTGAGAACATCTCCAGCGCCGCTTTCCCGGTCATCGCCACGTCGACGCTGTTACCCAACTTCTCCAGCACCGAGCGGGCCACGATAACGTTCAGCTCAATATCCTCCACCAGCAGCACGTGCAGCGCCGGCAGCGGCATGTCGTCATCGTCCTGAGCATCAGCCCCTTCTTCAATCACCGCTGGCGCGTTGACCGTCAGCGTAAAGAGGGAGCCTTTCCCCGGAACGCTGTTCACGATAATGTCGCCGCCCATACTTTTCGCCAGCCGTTTTGATACCGCAAGACCAATGCCGGTCCCCGTCGCTGGTTTACCGCCATGGCTGTCTTTAACCTGATAGTACATGGCGAAAATCTTATCCTGCTCTTCCTGCGGAATACCGATCCCGGAATCTTCCACCTCAAAGCGCAGCATATCGCCCGCGTCATAGCGAACCCGCACCGTCACCTCACCCTGCTGGGTAAATTTGACGGCATTGCTGATAAGGTTCCAGAGGATCTGGCGCAGACGCGTGCCGTCGGTAATCACCTTATGCGGCAGCGGTAACGTCGGCTCCATCACGAAGCGCAGCCCCTTTTGCTGCGCCTGCAGCCCGGAGAGGTTTTCGAGATCCGCCATAAAGCCGGTAAAATCCACCGGCTGGTTATCGAGCTGCACCTTGCGCCGCTCCATCTTATCCATATCAATGATATCGTTGAAAATATTACCCAACGTCACCGCAGAGATGTGGATCGTTTTCAGGTATTTTTCCTGCTCAGTGGTCAGATCGGTGTCGAGCAGGATCCGGCTCAGACCGACAATACCGTTCAACGGCGTTCGCAGCTCGTGGCTGATGGTAGAGATAAACGTGGTCTTATCGCGGCTGGCGCGTTCCAGGGCGTCCTGATAGCGCTTACGTTCAGTGATATCGCGGCCAAACCCCATCAGCCCGTGACGCTTGCCGACACGGTCGTAATAAGGCACTTTGCGGATTTCGAAGCAGGCTTTGCGCCCGTCCGGGTAATCCAGCCACTGCTCGTAGGTCAGCGAAACGTTGTGGCGGAAGACCTTTTCATCCGTTTCAATCACCTTCTCCGCCGCCTCCGGGGAGTAGACATCCTGCGGATGCAGGTGAATCAGCTGTTTTTCGCTTTTGCCGGTCAACAGTTCCATCGCCCGGTTACAGCCGGAAAACTCTTTATCTTCGTTACGGTAAAACACCAGGTCTGGCGAGGCATCAAGAAACGAGCGCAGAAAAGAGGACTGTTGCTCAAGCTGGATCTGCGTCTCCTCACGCTCCTGCATTTCAACTTTGAGCTGCTCAAGCGTGCTCTGGCGTTCTGCTTCCGCCTTCTCGCGATCGCTGATTTCCTGATTAAGCTGAGCGATATTGTCTTTCAACTGCACGTTGAGCTTCAGGTCGCGCTCGCGCATCTCCTCAAGTTTTTCAACCAGCCGCGACAGGCGCTGGCGCGACTCTTCAAGTTGCTCAACCACCACCGACAAGAAATAGACCGCCCAGGGCGTAATCAGCAGGCCAAAAAAGATAGAGCGGATAACGTCAATGCTCTCTACCTGACCATGCAACACCATGGTCACCGCCATCTGTACGACAATGGCCAGCACCACCAGCGCCAGCGCCAGCAGCATTGAGAAGCGCACCAGGCCGAGCTTCATCATCAGGTCGACATAGTACTGCGCAAGCATTCGGATTTGCTTCATAGGGAATTCCTTCACCACAATATCGCTCAATAATACCCAATTCTGAGCAACGCGTTGAAGGTTGTGCGAAAAATGCGGTAAAGGTCGGATCAGGCGCCCGGAAGGATCCAACTGCGCCCAAGCGCGGATCCCTGCGCGCCGCAGGCGTTCAGATAGCGATCCAGCTCAACCATCCCGGTCCAGCGGTTTTCACACCACAGCGGCGCCAGCAGCGTCGGGCGACGAGCGCTGGCGGAAATTCGGTGATACACCACCTCAGGAGGGGTATGACGAATCATCTCTCCGGCGGTGCGCGTGTAGTCCTCCAGCGAAATACCGTCGAGCCGGCCCGCCTGCCAGGCCTTCGCCATGATGCTGCCGGTCACGATATGCAGCGGATGCAGCTTAATGCCGTCAACGCCCGTCGCCACCACCTGTTCCAGGGTTTGCAGGCATGCCTGTTCTCCCTCGCCCGGCAGGCCGACGATAAGGTGCGTACACACCTTCAGCCCTCGCTCGCGGGCAAGCCGCGTGGTTTTCTGATAGCAGACGAAATCATGTCCGCGATTGATACGGCGCAGCGTTTTGTCCTGTGCCGACTGTAACCCCAACTCCAGCCACACTTCATACCCCTGATCGCTGTACCCGGTGAGCAAATCAAGCACCGCTTCCGGCACGCAGTCGGGCCGTGTACCGACGCACAGCCCGACGATACTGGCCTGGCTTACCGCCTGCTGGTACATGTCGCGCAGCACCTGTACCTCGGCAAAGGTGCTGGTGTACGCCTGAAAATAGGCGAGATAGCGCTTAGCGCGGTTCACCAGGGCTGCCTGATGCGAAAGCTGTTCGGCAATCGAGCGATGCTGCTGCGCCTCATCGGCAAACGAGGCGACATTACAGAATGTGCAGCCGCCGCGGCCCAGCGTACCGTCGCGGTTGGGGCAGCTAAAACCGCCGTGCAGCGTCAGCTTATGAACCTTTTCGCCATAGCGACGCGTAAGATCCCCACCAAACATATTGACTAATTTCTGTAACTGCATAATCTGATAGACCGGCCTGAAGCAAAGGGGCCAAGCCTGCCATTTTTAGTCTCTTTCGGCGATGACCTGGATCAAGCGCCGCGGAGGCCTTTAATCTATTGCATAAAAAGTCAAAATAAACACAGTTTCATGCAAATTCTCACTGATAATTTTTCCTTATGTCTTCCCTCATTTTTTCGTTTCTCCGCACCATAGTGAAAAACAGTGTCATCACGCGTATTACCTCACACGGATAGATGAAAGTTCTGCGTTAAATCGGCACATCAGCACAGATAAGTGATAATAGCGGCATGAGATAGTGAGACAGATCACACTCACCCGTCGATTATTAGAGGTTCATCACACTGTAAAAAAGCTTAAAATTCATTATATTTCAGCAAATTACCACTCCATAGCACATATCCGCATAAATCAGATTGCCATTTGACCTGTGCCCAGATTCCCGATAAGTTGGAAATCCGCTGGAAGCTTTCTGGATGAGCGCTCTGCTCATCATATTTATGCAGTAATTGAGATTCCCTCTTAACAGCAAGTCCTCAAACTTGTGTACCGATGCGAAAAGGATTTAAAGAGGGCGAATGCGAGGTGTAAACCCCGTCGCCATGCTCTTTCTGTGCCCGTGCGCAATCGGTACCGGAGGGTGTCCCGTAGAGCCTGGGGAGGTTCACTGATATGTTGTACGATAAATCCCTTGAGAGGGATAACTGTGGTTTCGGCCTGATCGCCCACATAGAAGGCGAACCTAGCCACAAGGTAGTGCGTACCGCGATACACGCACTGGCCCGCATGCAGCACCGCGGCGCGATCCTCGCTGATGGTAAAACCGGCGACGGTTGCGGCCTGCTGCTGCAAAAACCGGATCGCTTCTTCCGCCTGGTGGCCGAAGAGCGCGGCTGGCGTTTAGCCAAAAACTACGCCGTCGGGATGATTTTCCTGAATAAAGATCCTGAGCAGGCGGGCGCGGCCCGCCGCATTGTTGAAGAAGAACTTCAGCGTGAAACCCTGTCGATTGTTGGCTGGCGCGACGTGCCGACCAACGAAGGGGTTCTCGGTGAAATCGCCCTCTCCTCGCTGCCTCGTATTGAACAGATTTTTGTCAACGCCCCTGCCGGGTGGCGTCCGCGCGATATGGAACGCCGCCTGTTCATCGCCCGTCGCCGTATCGAAAAGCGTTTGCTGGACGATAAAGACTTCTACGTCTGCAGCCTGTCGAACCTGATTAATATATACAAAGGTCTGTGTATGCCGGCGGATTTGCCGCGCTTCTACCTGGATCTTGCGGACCTGCGTCTGGAGTCGGCCATCTGTCTGTTCCACCAGCGCTTTTCCACCAACACCGTGCCGCGCTGGCCGCTGGCGCAACCGTTCCGCTATCTGGCGCATAACGGCGAAATTAATACCATCACCGGTAACCGCCAGTGGGCACGCGCGCGCACCTATAAATTCAAGACGCCGCTTATCCCGGATCTGCACGATGCGGCGCCGTTCGTCAACGAAACCGGCTCCGACTCCAGCTCCATGGATAACATGCTTGAGCTGCTGCTGGCTGGCGGGATGGACATCGTGCGCGCCATGCGCCTGCTGGTTCCGCCAGCCTGGCAGAACAACCCGGATATGGACCCGGATCTGCGCGCCTTCTTCGACTTTAACTCCATGCACATGGAGCCGTGGGACGGCCCGGCCGGTATCGTCATGTCGGATGGGCGCTACGCCGCCTGTAACCTCGACCGTAACGGCCTGCGCCCGGCGCGCTACGTTATCACCAAAGACAAGCTCATCACCTGCGCCTCTGAAGTCGGCATCTGGGACTACCAGCCTGACGAAGTGGTCGAGAAAGGCCGCGTCGGCCCTGGCGAGCTGATGGTTATCGACACCCGGGTCGGCCGCATTCTGCACTCTGCGGAAACCGACCATGACCTGAAAATCCGCCACCCGTACAAAGAGTGGATGGAAAAGAACGTCCGCCGCCTGGTGCCGTTTGAGGAGCTGCCGGACGAAGACGTGGGCAGCCGTCAACTGGACGACGACACGCTCGCCAGCTACCAGAAACAGTTTAACTACAGCGCAGAAGAACTCGACTCGGTTATCCGCGTACTGGGCGAGAACGGCCAGGAGGCGGTCGGCTCAATGGGCGACGATACCCCCTTCGCCGTGCTTTCCAGCCAGCCGCGCATCATTTACGACTATTTCCGCCAGCAGTTCGCGCAGGTCACCAACCCGCCGATCGACCCGCTGCGCGAAGCGCACGTGATGTCGCTTGCCACCAGCATCGGCCGTGAGATGAACGTCTTCTGCGAAGCGGAAGGCCAGGCCCATCGTCTGAGCTTCAAATCGCCGATCCTGCTGTTCTCCGATTTCAAACAGTTGACCACCATGCAGGAGGAGCACTATCGCGCCGACACGCTCGATATCACCTTCGACGTGACCGAAGCAAGCCTTGAAGCAACGGTGAAAGCGCTGTGCGACAAAGCGGAGCAGATGGTGCGTAACGGTACCGTTCTGCTGGTATTGTCCGACCGTAATATTGCGAAAAATCGTCTGCCAGTACCGGCGCCGATGGCCGTGGGCGCTATCCAGACCCGTCTGGTCGATAAGAGCCTGCGCTGCGACGCCAACATTATCGTGGAAACTGCAAGCGCCCGCGATCCGCACCACTTCGCCGTGCTGCTGGGCTTCGGCGCGACCGCGATTTATCCGTACCTCGCCTATGAAACTCTGGCGAAGCTGGTCGACAACAAAGCGATTGAAAAAGATTACCGCCATGTGATGCTCAACTACCGCAACGGCATCAATAAAGGCCTGTACAAAATCATGTCCAAAATGGGCATCTCGACCATCGCCTCCTACCGCTGTTCGAAGCTGTTCGAAGCCGTCGGTCTGCATGACGATGTCGCCAACCTTTGCTTCCAGGGCGTGGTCAGCCGCATCGGCGGCGCCGGTTTTGATGACTTCCAGCAGGATCTGCGGAACCTGTCCCGGCGGGCCTGGCTGGCACGTAAGCCGCTGTCTCAGGGCGGCCTGCTGAAATACGTTCACGGCGGCGAATACCACGCCTACAACCCGGACGTGGTGCGCACGCTGCAGCAGGCGGTACAGAGCGGCGAGTACAGCGACTACCAACAGTATGCCGCGCTGGTGAACGAGCGTCCGGCCGCGACCCTGCGCGACCTGCTGGCGCTGAACCCAGGCGATGAAGCCGTGAGCATCAACGATGTTGAACCGGCAAAAGCGCTGTTTAAACGCTTTGATACCGCCGCCATGTCCATCGGGGCGTTGAGCCCGGAAGCGCATGAATCGCTGGCGGAAGCGATGAACAGCATAGGCGGATTCTCTAACTCCGGCGAGGGCGGCGAAGACCCGGCGCGTTACGGCACCAACAAAGTATCCCGTATCAAGCAGGTGGCCTCCGGCCGCTTTGGCGTGACGCCAGCGTATCTGGTGAATGCCGACGTGATTCAGATTAAAGTCGCTCAGGGCGCGAAGCCAGGCGAAGGCGGCCAGTTGCCAGGGGATAAAGTCACCCCGTACATCGCCAGACTGCGTTACTCGGTACCGGGCGTAACGCTGATTTCCCCGCCGCCGCATCACGATATTTACTCTATCGAGGACCTGGCGCAGCTGATTTTCGACCTCAAGCAGGTGAACCCGAAGGCGATGATCTCTGTGAAGCTGGTCTCCGAACCGGGCGTGGGCACCATCGCCACCGGCGTGGCGAAAGCCTATGCGGACCTCATCACCATTGCCGGTTACGACGGCGGTACCGGCGCGAGCCCGCTCTCCTCGGTGAAATACGCGGGCTGCCCGTGGGAGCTGGGGCTTGTGGAAACCCAACAGGCGCTGGTTGCTAACGGCCTGCGTCACAAGATTCGCCTGCAGGTCGACGGCGGCCTGAAAACCGGCCTCGATATCATCAAAGCGGCCATTCTCGGCGCGGAAAGCTTCGGCTTCGGCACCGGCCCGATGGTGGCGCTGGGCTGTAAATATCTGCGTATCTGTCACCTGAACAACTGCGCCACCGGCGTCGCGACTCAGGACGATAAACTGCGCAAAAACCACTACCACGGCCTGCCGTTCAAGGTAACCAACTACTTTGAATTTATCGCCCGTGAAGTGCGTGAGCTGATGGCGCAACTGGGCGTAAAACGTCTGGTGGACCTTATCGGCCGCACCGATCTGCTCAAAGAGCTGGAGGGTTTCACCGCTAAGCAGCAGAAGCTGAACCTGGCGAAGCTGCTGGAAACCGCAGAGCCTCATCCGGGTAAAGCGCTGTACTGCACCGAAAACAACCCGCCGTTCGACAACGGCGTGCTGAACGCGCAGCTGCTGCAGCAGGCAAAACCGTTCGTCGACGACAAGCAGAGCAAAACGTTCTGGTTCGACATTCGCAACACCGACCGCTCCGTGGGCGCATCGTTGTCCGGCTATATTGCCCAGACGCACGGCGATCAGGGGCTGGCGGGAGACCCGATTATCGCGCACTTTAGCGGTACTGCAGGCCAAAGCTTCGGCGTCTGGAATGCGGGCGGCGTTGAGCTGCACCTGACCGGCGACGCCAACGACTACGTCGGCAAAGGCATGGCGGGCGGCCTGATCGCTCTTCGTCCACCCGTAGGTTCTGCCTTCCCCAGTCATAAAGCGAGCATTATCGGTAACACCTGCCTGTACGGCGCGACTGGCGGTCGCCTGTATGCCGCGGGCCGCGCGGGCGAGCGTTTCGGCGTACGTAACTCCGGCGCAATAACCGTGGTGGAAGGCATCGGTGATAACGGCTGTGAATACATGACCGGCGGTATTGTCTGCATCCTCGGAAAAACCGGCGTCAACTTCGGCGCGGGGATGACCGGCGGCTTCGCCTATGTCCTCGACGAAGACGGCGATTTCCGTAAACGCGTGAACCCGGAGCTGGTGGAAGTGCTGGACGTTGAAACGCTGGCAATCCACGAAGAGCACCTGCGGGGCTTGATTACCGAGCACGTGCAGCTTACCGGCTCCCAGCGCGGTGAAGAGATCCTGGCTCATTGGCCGGCGTTCTGTGCGAAGTTCGCGCTGGTTAAACCGAAGTCCAGCGATGTGAAAGCGCTGTTGGGTCACCGTAGTCGTAGCGCAGCAGAGCTGCGCGTGCAGGCGCAGTAAGGGGTTGTCGTCATGAGTCAAAACGTATACCAATTTATCGACTTACAGCGTGTTGATCCGCCAAAGAAAGCGCTGAAGATTCGTAAAATCGAATTTGTAGAAATCTACGAGCCGTTTTCAGAAGGTCAGGCCAAAGCGCAGGCGGACCGCTGCCTGTCCTGCGGCAACCCATACTGCGAATGGAAATGCCCGGTGCATAACTACATCCCGAACTGGCTGAAGCTGGCCAACGAGGGGCGTATTTTCGAAGCCGCCGAGCTGTCGCACCAGACCAACACCCTGCCGGAAGTCTGCGGGCGCGTCTGCCCGCAGGACCGCCTGTGTGAAGGTTCCTGTACCCTGAACGACGAGTTCGGCGCGGTCACCATCGGCAACATCGAGCGCTACATCAACGATAAGGCGTTCGAAATGGGCTGGCGTCCGGATATGACCGGCGTGAAGCAAACCGACAAACGCGTGGCCATTATTGGCGCAGGCCCGGCGGGTCTCGCCTGCGCCGACGTGCTGACCCGTAACGGCGTCAAAGCGGTGGTGTTCGATCGTCATCCGGAAATCGGCGGCCTGCTGACTTTCGGTATTCCGGCCTTCAAGCTGGAAAAAGAGGTGATGACCCGCCGTCGTGAAATCTTCACCGGGATGGGGATTGAGTTCAAACTCAATACTGAGGTGGGTCGCGACGTACAGCTGGATGACCTGCTGAAAGAGTACGACGCGGTGTTCCTCGGCGTCGGCACCTACCAGTCCATGCGCGGCGGACTGGAGAATGAGGAAGCGGAAGGCGTCTTTGGCGCGCTGCCGTTCCTGATAGCCAACACCAAACAGATCATGGGCTATGGCGAAACGGCGGTAGAACCGTACGTCAGCATGGCAGGCAAACGCGTCGTCGTGCTTGGCGGCGGTGATACCGCGATGGACTGCGTACGTACCTCCGTGCGTCAGGGCGCCACGCATGTCACTTGTGCGTATCGCCGTGACGAAGAGAACATGCCGGGTTCAAAACGCGAAGTGAAGAATGCGCGCGAAGAAGGCGTCGAATTCCAGTTTAACGTCCAGCCGCTGGGCGTAGAAATCAACGCCAATGGTCGGGTGTGCGGCGTGAAGATGGCGCGTACCGAGATGGGCGCGCCGGACGCCAAAGGCCGCCGTCGTGCGGAGATCGTCGCCGGTTCTGAACATGTGGTGCCGGCGGATGCGGTGGTGATGGCGTTTGGTTTCCGCCCGCACAGCATGGAATGGCTGGCAAAGCACAGCGTCGAACTGGATTCTCAGGGCCGCATTATCGCCCCTGAAGACAGTGAAAACGCGTTCCAGACCAGCAACCCGAAAATCTTTGCCGGTGGCGATATTGTACGGGGTTCTGACCTGGTAGTGACGGCGATTGCCGAAGGCCGTAAGGCGGCTGACGGGATACTGAACTGGCTGGAAGTGTAAAACACAACGCCCGGCAACCTTACGCTGCCGGGCGTTTTCTTATGAGCTCAACGTGCTGTGGCGCCATAAGGCTTGATACCAAAAAAAACAGGCCCGAGCGGGCCTGTTGGACGGTTACTTCACAACGCGCAGTGCCGGACGGCCCCCGCGCGGCGGCGGCGTATCATCCGGATCGTGATCATCAGGCTTATCGCCATCAATCAGCGACATGACCGTATCGCCTTCGGAAGAAGCGCCTGCGTCATCGTTGAGGCTCTCGACCTCTTCATCATACGCGGCTTCCGGCTCGAACATGGTGCCCGCGCCGTTTTCACGCGCATAGACAGCCAGTACGGCCGCCAACGGCACTGAGACCTGGCGAGGAACGCCGCCAAAGCGCGCATTAAAGCGCACTTCATCGTTAGAGAGCTCAAGATTACCGACCGCGCGCGGCGCGATATTCAGCACAATTTGCCCGTCACGCGCATATTCCATCGGAACATGAACCCCTGGCAGCGTAACATCCACGACCAGATGCGGCGTCAGCTCGTTATCCAGCAGCCATTCATAGAAGGCTCGCAGCAGATAAGGGCGGCGTGGCGTCAGTTGTGATACATCCATTCAGTTAGCCCCGGCCAAGACGCATTTCACGTTCGGCTTCAGTTAAAGAGGCGAGGAAAGAGTCGCGTTCGAAAACGCGCGTCATATAACCTTTCATCTCTTTCGAGCCCGTGCCGCTCAGTTCAACACCCAGTACCGGCAAACGCCACAACAGCGGCGCCAGGTAGCAATCGACCAGGCTGAACTCATCGCTCAGGAAGTAGGGTTTCTGCGTGAACACCGGCGCAATCGCCAGCAGTTCTTCACGCAGTTGCTTACGCGCTGCATCAGCCTGAGCGGCGGTGCCGGTCTGGATGGTGTTCATCAGCGTGTACCAGTCTTTCTCAATACGATGCATATACAGACGGCTTTCACCGCGGGCAACCGGGTAAACCGGCATCAGCGGCGGGTGCGGGAAACGCTCATCAAGGTATTCCATGATGATGCGGGACTCCCACAGCGTAAGCTCGCGGTCCACCAGTGTCGGTACGCTTTGATTCGGGTTGAGGTCGATCAGATCCTGTGGTGGATTATCCTGCTCCACATGCTCAATCTCAAAGCTGACACCTTTCTCGGCCAGCACAATGCGGACCTGATGGCTATAGATGTCAGTAGGACCAGAAAACAGCGTCATTACCGAACGTTTGTTGGCAGCGACAGCCATGAAAACCTCCAGGTATATTCAGAATTTTTGTACTGCTACCAGCCACCACGTGGCCAGCCAGATGTTAAGCCCGGATAGCAATGAACGGCATTTTTGTTCATGAACCAAACAAAAAATGAGCAATCACCAGCATTTGGGCAGAAAATTGGATGATAGTTTACCAGATTTTATGACCTTTGTGGTGAGGGTATTCTGGAAATGCTGAAAAAGTGGCGAAAACAGGAAGTTTGATTGTGGATAAGGGCGGTTTTATCCATAAAAAAACCCGCCGAAGCGGGTTTTTTCGCCAAATGTTCTGCCGAAGCAGAAACAATTAACGCTTGGAGAACTGCGGACGACGACGTGCTTTACGCAGACCGACTTTCTTACGTTCAACCTGACGAGCGTCACGAGTAACGAAGCCAGCTTTACGCAGTTCAGAACGCAGAGACTCGTCGTACTCCATCAGAGCGCGGGTGATACCGTGACGGATCGCACCAGCCTGACCAGAGATACCACCACCTTTAACGGTGATGTACAGATCCAGTTTCTCAACCATGTCGACCAGTTCCAGCGGCTGGCGAACTACCATGCGGGCAGTTTCGCGACCGAAGTACTGTTCCAGAGAACGCTGGTTGATAACGATTTTGCCGTTGCCCGGTTTGATGAACACACGAGCTGCGGAACTTTTGCGGCGACCAGTGCCGTAGTATTGATTTTCAGCCATTGCCTATAATCCCGATTAGATGTCAAGAACTTGCGGTTGCTGTGCCGCGTGGTTGTGCTCGTTACCCGCGTAAACTTTCAGTTTACGGTACATAGCACGACCCAGCGGGCCTTTTGGCAGCATGCCTTTAACCGCGATTTCAATCACACGCTCAGGACGGCGAGCAATCATCTCTTCAAAGGTCGCTTCTTTGATACCACCGATGTGGCCGGTGTGGTGGTAGTACATTTTGTCTTCGCGCTTGTTGCCGGTTACAGCAACTTTTTCTGCGTTCAGAACGATGATGTAGTCACCGGTATCAACGTGCGGAGTGTATTCCGCTTTGTGCTTACCGCGCAGGCGACGAGCCAGTTCAGTAGCCAGACGGCCCAGAGTTTTACCGGTCGCGTCAACAACATACCAGTCGCGCTGTACGGTTTCTGGTTTAGCTGTAAAAGTTTTCATTAAAAGCTTACCCAAATAATTAGTTACACGTTGGTGAACACCCAAACGTTTAGTCAGTTGAGGTTCACACGACAGAGTCCGGCAAACCTACCCCTTCGAATAGCCTATGCCGACACATAGAAAGTTTCGGGAAAAAAACCTTCTCGTAACGTGGGGTCGCAAGATTATAGAGAAGTCGCGGTCAAAGATCGACCCCTAAATGTGATTTACAGCGGGTTTTATGCGCACCTGGCCCTCTTCGGCTGAGGAAAAGGTCAGGTGCCAGGGAAAACACTCAGGGCATATGCGCAAGCTTGAGATACTCCTCACTCTGCATCTCCTGCAGACGCGACAGGCAGCGCTGGAACTCAAACTTCAGCCGTTCCCCCTGATAGATCTCATATAAAGGCGCCGCCGCGCTGACCACCAGTTTTACATGGCGCTCATAAAACTCATCCACCAGCGCGATAAACCGGCGCGCTTCGTTCTCCGAGTGCGGGGTCATCACCGGCACATCGAACAGCATCACGGTATGAAACAGTCGCGACAGCGCAATGTAGTCATGCTGGCTGCGGGCGTCGACGCACAGCGTGCTAAACGAGACGGCGAGCGTCTGGTTCTCGGCCCCCATTGTCTGCAACGGCCGATGGTTTATTTCAAGCAACGGCGCGTTTTCTCGCGGCGCGCCAGCCAGCGCCAGCCACAGCGCATCCATTTGCTGCTGTGTAGACGCAGCAAGCGGCGACAGCCACAAATGGGCCTGGGTCAGAGTGCGCAGGCGGTAGTCTATACCCGCGTCGACGTTCATGACGTCGCAGTGCGCTTTGATCGCCTCGATAGCGGGCAGGAAACGCGCGCGCTGTAGCCCATTGCGGTAGAGCTCGTCCGGCGGAATATTGGACGTTGCCACCAGCGTGATGCCGCGGGCGAACAGGGCTTTCATCAGCCCGCCGAGCAGCATCGCGTCGGTAATATCGGAGACAAAGAACTCATCGAAGCACAGCACGTCCGTTTCGGCCTTAAAGCGGTCGGCAAGGATTTCAAGCGGATCGGTATGCCCCTGCAGCGCCGTTAACTCTTCATGCACCCGCAGCATAAAGCGGTGGAAGTGCAGCCGCTGTTTACGGCCCTCCGGCAGGCTATGGTAGAAAAGATCCATCAGCCAGGTTTTCCCCCGTCCAACGCCTCCCCACATATAAAGCCCACGCACCGACGTTACGGCGACAGGTTCTCGTTTGCCCAGCAGCTTGCTGAACGTCGCGCGCAATCCGCCGCTACTCACCGCCGCCGGGTGCGAACGAGACGTCAGTTCCTGGTAGATGGTATCGAGCCTGGCAACCGTCTCTCGCTGGACGTCATCGGGCTGGTGGCTGCCCGTACTCAGGGCTTCCAGATATCGCGATGTGGGGGTAATGCTTTGCATAAGCTGTTGTTATTCCCTGAAAAGCAACGTGCCGTAGTTCACGGTTGTCGAAAAAAAGGCCGTTCTACACTACGCGATGTGCGCCCGGGATTCCACTTCTAAGGGAATAGCGGTTATAGTGGCACTATCGGGCGCAGGCGAAGAGCCTCAGAGCCACCCTACGGAACCACAAAACAACGGGAGAAGTTCATGACCTGGGAATATGCGCTAATTGGGTTAGTCGTCGGTATCATCATTGGCGCCGTCGCGATGCGTTTTGGCAACCGCAAATTACGTCAACAGCAGGCACTGCAGTACGAACTGGAAAAAAACAAAGCAGAGCTGGATGAGTATCGTGAAGAACTGGTCAGCCACTTTGCCCGCAGCGCAGAGCTGCTCGACACGATGGCTCACGATTACCGTCAGCTGTATCAACACATGGCGAAAAGCTCCAGCAGCCTGCTGCCGGAAATGAGCGCCGAGTCCAACCCGTTCCGCAACCGTCTGGCCGAATCCGAAGCGGGTAACGATCAGGCGCCAGTGCAGATGCCGCGCGACTACTCTGAAGGCGCATCTGGCCTGTTGCGCAACGGTGCAAAACGCGATTAACGCCTTATTACAGTTATTTTTCACGGGCGCAGCCGCTGCGCCCGCCCTTCCCGACTCATCCCAGCTATTATTTAATCACCAGCCTCATTGTTAGCCGTTTGAAAATTCAATAACATCGGATTGTTTAGGCGGTCTTTTCCTCACACCTCAGGTTATGAGAGCCAGCATCGATGAAGAAGAAAACATTACTATTGAGTGCATTAGCGTTAAGTGTTGGATTATCTCTCGGTGCCGCTGCGCCGGTTGCCGCCTCTCTGCCGACGCAGGTCCCGGGTCAGGGCCAGTTGCCAAGCCTTGCGCCGATGCTGGAAAAAGTTCTCCCGGCTGTCGTAAGCGTACAGGTTGAAGGGACTGCAACGCTCGCCCAACGCGGACAAATACCGGAAGAGCTGAAAAAGTATTTTGGCGATGAGGGGCCGGACAACCAGCAGGCGCAGCCTTTTGAAGGTCTGGGATCGGGCGTCATCATCGATGCGAAAAAGGGCTATGTGCTGACCAATAACCACGTGATAAGCCAGGCGCAGAAAATCAGCGTTCAGCTCAACGACGGCCGTGAATTCGACGCCAAACTGGTCGGCAGCGACGATCAGAGCGATATCGCGCTGATTCAGATTCAGAACCCCAGCAACCTCACGCAGATAACCATCGCCGATTCCGATAAGCTGCGCGTCGGCGATTTCGCCGTGGCCGTCGGCAACCCGTTCGGCCTTGGGCAAACCGCCACCTCGGGCATCATCTCTGCGCTAGGACGCAGCGGCCTGAACCTTGAGGGCCTGGAAAACTTCATTCAGACCGATGCCTCCATCAACCGGGGTAACTCCGGCGGCGCATTGCTGAACCTTAACGGCGAGCTCATCGGTATCAACACCGCGATTCTGGCGCCCGGCGGCGGCAGCATCGGTATCGGCTTTGCTATCCCGAGCAATATGGCCAAAACGCTCGCCGAGCAGTTGATTCAGTACGGCGAAATCAAACGCGGCCTGCTGGGCATCAAAGGCATGGAGATGACCGCGGACATCGCCAAAGCCTTTAATATCAACGTTCAGCGCGGCGCTTTTGTCAGCGAAGTACTGCCAGGTTCCGGTTCAGCGAAAGCAGGCATCAAATCCGGAGACGTCATCGTCAGTCTCAACGATAAACCACTGAGCAGCTTTGCCGAGCTGCGCTCGCGAATCGCGACCACGGCGCCGGGCACCAAAGTGAAACTTGGCCTGCTGCGCGATGGAAAACCGCTGGACGTTGAGGTCACCCTGGATAAGAGCACGTCGTCTACCGCCAGCGCCGAGCTGATATCACCCTCGCTGCAAGGAGCGTCGCTCAGCGACGGTCAGTTGAAGGACGGAACCAAAGGCGTCGTGATTAGCGATGTCGACAAAGCCAGCCCTGCCGCTCAGGTCGGCCTGCAAAAGGATGATGTGATCATTGGCATCAACCGCCAGCGAATTCAGTCAATTGCCGAAATGCGTAAGCTTCTGGAGGCAAAACCGTCGATTATTGCGCTGAACGTCATGCGCGGTAATCAGAGCCTCTACCTGATCCTGCGCTAACGGCTGCACGCTTACGGACATCGCCTGCGTGTGATGTCCGGTTAAGTCGTGGTATGCTGCGCCAGTTTCCTTACCAGCGATAACTGCATCATGTTTGTAAAGCTCTTACGTTCGGTCACAATCGGTTTGATTGTCGGCGGCCTGTTGTTAGCCGTCATGCCCTCTTTACGCCAGTTTAACGCGCTATCGTCCGTTCCTTATGACAGCGCCGACGAATCGCCGGCGGGCTATAACCCGGCAGTAAAACGCGCGGCGCCTGCGGTGGTGAACGTCTATAACCGCGGTGTGAACTCCAGCAGCAATAACCGGCTGGAGATCCGCACGCTTGGCTCCGGCGTCATCATGGATGAACGCGGCTATATCATCACCAACAAACATGTCATCAACGATGCTGACCAAATCATTGTGGCGTTGCAGGATGGCCGCGTATTTGAAGCGCTGCTCGTTGGCTCAGACAGCCTGACGGATCTTGCGGTGCTGAAAATCAATGCCGCTGGCGGTCTTCCCGTTATCCCCATTAACCCGAAACGCATCCCGCACATTGGGGATGTGGTGCTGGCCATCGGCAACCCCTATAACCTCGGACAAACCGTTACCCAGGGGATTATCAGCGCCACCGGGCGTATTGGGTTAAACCCGTCGGGCCGACAAAACTTCCTGCAAACCGATGCCTCGATTAACCACGGCAACTCCGGCGGCGCGTTGATTAACTCGCTGGGGGAACTGATGGGCATCAACACGCTGTCGTTTGATAAGAGTAATGACGGCGAAACGCCGGAAGGGATTGGTTTTGCCATTCCCTTCCAGTTGGCGACCAAAATTATGGATAAGCTCATTCGCGATGGGCGGGTGATCCGCGGCTATATCGGCATCGGCGGCCGCGAAATTACGCCAATGCATGCGCCGCAGGGCGGTGGGCTCGATCAGATTCAGGGGATTGTGGTTAATGAAGTCTCCCCTGGCGGCCCGGCCGCGCTGGCAGGCATCCAGGTTAACGACGTGATTATCAGCGTCAACGGCAAACCTGCCATCTCAGCGCTGGAAACCATGGACCAGGTTGCCGAGATCCGCCCGGGCTCCGATATCCCGGTCGTGGTGATGCGTGACGACAAGCAGATAACCCTGAAAGTCACCGTGCAGGAATACCCGGCAACCAACTGATCGTCATAAAAAAACCGGAGCATGCAGCTCCGGTTTTTTTCAGGACGCGTTTCGCTTATTTGTTCACGAACTCTTCGCCCAGGGTAATATCTTTCTTCAGCGTGTCCAGCATGCCTTCCAGCGCCTGCTGTTCAAACGCGCTCAGGGCGCCAATCGCACGACGCTCTTCGATACCGTTTTTGCCCAGCAGCAGCGGCTGAGAGAAGAAACGCGCATACTGGCCGTCACCTTCTACATAGGCGCATTCAACCACGCCTTTCTCGCCCTGCATCGCACGCACCAGAGACAGACCGAAACGTGCTGCCGCCTGGCCCATAGACAACGTCGCCGAACCGCCACCCGCCTTCGCTTCAACCACTTCGGTACCCGCATTCTGGATACGTTTGGTCAGGTCAGCGACTTCCTTCTCGGAGAAGGTTACGCCTGGGATCTGCGACAGCAGCGGCAGAATGGTCACGCCGGAGTGTCCGCCAATAACCGGCACTTCAACGTCCGTCGGCTGTTTGCCTTTCAGTTCGCCCACAAAAGTGTTCGAACGAATAATATCCAGCGTGGTGACGCCGAACAGTTTGTTCTTATCGTAAACACCCGCTTTTTTCAGCACTTCGGCGGCGATCGCTACCGTGGTGTTAACCGGGTTAGTGATAATGCCGATGCAGGCTTTCGGGCAGGTTTTCGCAATCTGCTGCACGAGGTTTTTCACGATACCGGCGTTCACGTTAAACAGATCGGAACGATCCATCCCAGGCTTACGCGCGACGCCTGCGGAGATCAGCACCACGTCAGCGCCTTCCAGCGCCGGTGTTGCATCTTCACCGGAGAAGCCTTTGATTTTTACTGCGGTCGGGATATGGCTGAGGTCAACTGCCACACCAGGGGTCACTGGTGCGATATCGTACAGAGAGAGTTCTGAGCCGGAAGGCAGTTGGGTCTTAAGTAGTAGGGCAAGTGCCTGGCCAATACCGCCAGCTGCACCGAGGACTGCGACTTTCATCCTAAACTCCTTATTATGGTTAGTTTCATCTACCGTAACTCCGTTGCGGCAACCTTAATTCACGAGGTTAATAATGACAATAAACTTAGTTGAAGAATGCGGAGTTTCCCGCAGCAATGTATGTCATCGCACTTTCTGCAACCTGTGACAGGTATCCCTGACAACGCAATCGGTCGACTGCTGGTTACAATACACCCAGCAACTGCGGCAAAACAACATCATTTTTATAACAATTGATTTACTTTTTCCCTAATTCACGTCCCGTGACGAAAGCATGTTTCTCGATAATAAATTTTGATAAAATCTGCGGCTTTCATAACATTATTTCAGCCATTATTACGGCAGATAGTTTGCATAAAAATTCATCCATATGCATAATAATGTTGTTTTTACGGCCATTACACGGGTGACTTATGCGAAGCTCGGCTAAGCAAGAAGAATTAATCAAGGCGTTCAAATCGCTGCTTAAAGAAGAAAAATTCAGTTCTCAGGGAGAGATAGTCCAGGCGCTGCAGGAGGAGGGCTTCGAGAATATCAATCAGTCCAAGGTCTCCCGCATGCTAACGAAGTTTGGCGCCGTGCGTACCCGCAACGCCAAAATGGAGATGGTCTATTGCCTTCCGGCAGAACTTGGCGTTCCAACAACCTCCAGCCCGCTGAAAAACCTGGTGCTGGATATCGACTATAACGATGCCGTCGTCGTCATCCATACCAGCCCAGGCGCTGCGCAGCTTATCGCCCGTCTGCTGGATTCACTGGGTAAAGCCGAAGGTATCCTCGGCAGCATTGCTGGCGACGACACGATTTTCACGACGCCTGCCCGGGGTTTTACCGTCAAAGATCTCTACGAAGCCATTCTGGTGCTGTTCGAACAAGAGCTCTAATCTCCCTCACTCTCCGGCTCAGGCCGGAGAGTTTTCTCGTTGCAAATACCAACGCCATCGCTACATTCCCCTGCCGCATATTTAACATTTAGTGCGTTTCACTGCTTAAGATCATTCACACAGTGAATATCCCCCGACAAAATCGCACGAAATATCAAAGCCATATATCAATATGATTTAATTATAAATTTTCGTAAAAAGGCGCTCATAAATAACATTTTTAATGCCTTTGCGTTATAAACATGACGTTTTTTGACGTTTAATTACACAGGAAACAATTAGCAGGGTATTAATATTCACAGTGATGTGTGTATACTTGATTTTGTGATGAGGGTCACGAAACAAAGACCCTGATTAAAAATTCGACGAGGTGAATATTATGAAAATCAAAACCACAGTTGCCGCTCTGAGCATCCTTTCTGTTCTCTCTTTCGGCGCTCTCGCAGCTGATTCCATCAATGCAGATCAGGCGGTAAACCGCCAGTCCCTCGGCACCGTATCCGTGGGCGCAGTTGGGTCTTCACCGATGGATATGCACGACATGCTGAACCAAAAAGCGCAGGAACAAGGCGCTTCTTCTTATCGCGTGATTGAAGCGCGTACCGGCGACCAATGGCACGCGACGGCTGAGCTGTACAAATAAGTTTTTCCGATAGTCGGACACAAACATTGAATTTCCCATTGCGGCACCAGGCATAAAAAACGTTGTTCACACCTTCTTGCCGCACTGAACACCCTTTCAGGAGTAAAGATCATGAAAAGCGCAATTATCATCGCATCACTGGGCCTGGCTTCCGTTCTTTCTTTTAGCGCAGGCGCCGCAGTACATCAGGTTACCGCCGAACAGGCACAAAACCTGCAATCTATGGGTACAATCTCTGTCTCCCAGGTCGGCAGCGCGCCGATGGATATGCGTCAGGAACTGGCGGCGAAAGCCCAGAAAGAAGGCGCCAGCAGCTACCGTATTATTGAAGCGCGTTCCGGCGATGTATGGCACGCGACAGCAGAGCTGTACAAATAAACCCTCGTCGTCTGAGCCGACGACTTGCCCCCGCCTGTCGGGGGCTTTTTTACAGGTGGCGCACGTTAAAACGCAGCGCCCCTTCCAGCTCTTCTTCCGCCTCATCAAACAGTAAAATCAACGCACCGTAGCGCCGACGCTGCTTTTCCGCCAGATGGATAAACTCTATCTCCAGCGGCAACGGAAGCTCGCTGCTGGTGACCGCTTTCCAGAGTGAATCAAGATCGCTGACATTATCGCGCCGTAAGGCGAACACCTGCGAAAACTCGCGATAAAAATCCCCCTGACTGCCTATCTTATTAAAATCAAACGTGTAGATTTTCATAGTCCGCGCCCCCTGTCCCCGGCGGGCGACCACGGCCGCCCCGGCCTCTACTAACGAGTAAGTATAGCGATAAAAAAACCGACGCTTTTGGCGTCGGTTCTCGCTATTAACTTTCCGTCAGAGCATGCTGGTATTTATGCAGCATCCCCACCAGGCGTCTCACAGGCTCGGTTACCTGCGGCAGCGCCTCCCATATCCGCAGTTTCTCCTGGTAGACATCCAGCTCTTCCAGCAGGCGGCTAAAGTAATGACGACGCCGGTCATCACTGCTGGCGGAGATCAGCTTGTCCGCCGTCCGGCGCATCTGGCGATGAAACGATGAGAGGTCATCATTCACTGGCACTGGCGCGTCATGCAGGCGCTGATGAGCGATAATCAGCGTCAGCGCAAGGCGGAACTTCGCCAGATCGCCGGGGAATTTATTCAGCAGTAAAAACAGCTGCTGATACAGCGCCGGCAGGTGGTTTTCCTTCCGGCGCGTCGTATTGGTCGTCAGCGACGAGACCGCCGCCGAAACAAACTGGTTTAGCAGCACGCGTCCGGTACGCGCCTGCGAGTTGTCTCGCACCAGCAGAATAACCATCAGGGCCACAAAGCATCCCACCAGTTGGCCCAGCGCGCTGTCGAGAAACTGGCTGAAATGAAAGGTCATGGGATTATCGAGCACGATAATATTGATGGTGCTGGCCAGCGCGCCCAACGAGCCCAGCCGCCGCTTCTGTACCTCAATACCGATAAAGAACGCTAACACCGCCAGGCTCAGGCAGAGCAGCAGCATGCTTTGCTGTGTGGAAGGGATAACCACCAGGAAGAAAAAAGCGCCAATCGGCAGCGCGGCGAGCGTGCCGTATAAAAAGTCGATAGCCACCATTCGCGGGTTGGGCAGACGCATCGCCAGCGATGTCACGACAGCGATCATCACCATCGCGCCGCTGCCGGATGTCCAGCCAGTCCACAACCAGAACAAGGTGCCGAGCATGCAGGAGATCGTGGTACGCCAGAAGTTAATCATCGCGTGGTGACGCTCTGCGGACTCCGCCTTCACCACCACTTCACCCTGCAGAATCTCCTCTTCACGGGCGCTAATTTTTGCATTACCGACCACACCACGTTTGAGCAGTTGATAGCGCGTCGCGGCCCCGACCCAACTGTACAGCGTCACCGGCGTATCGTGCTCGCCCGTCCAGCTCAGGATACGGCGCATGCGTTTGAGCTTTTTATGCACCTCCTGCGCCGTTGTCGCCGGTTCGTTAAACATCTCGCGCCAGGCGTCGGTAATCAACTCCGGGCGCGTATTCTGGATAAGGTAGGTTTCACACGCCTGAGTAATGAGCGTCAGCGACAGCGTATTCAGCGCCTTAAGACGGCGGTTAGCTTTCGTCCAGCGGGAGGACTCCATATTCAGGTTGCTGCGCATACCGTCCAGCGCCTGCGTGCGACGCACCAGCGCGCTCCAGGCGTTATCCACTTCAATACTGTCGCCATGGCGGATGCAAAGCTGCATCAGGGCGTACTGATCCACCAGCAGGGCATCCAGCTCGCGGTCGATCTCCTGCTTGATGGATCGGGGGGAAAAGAGCAGATCGGCGACGATCGCGCAGACAATACCAATCACGATTTCGCTGCAGCGCTCAACGGCAAACTGCGGCGTGAGCAGCGGCGCGCTCTGGATGGTAATAATAATGATCAGCGCTGTGTAGCCCGACAGTCCCCAGGCGTAGGAGTTTTCCACCCGCACCAGCGAAGAGATCCAGGTACAGAAACCGGCCCACAGGCAGCACACCAGGATCATCAGCAACGGCGCGCGGATCATCACGATGATGATAATCAGCGCTGCAATACAGCCGATAAAGGTACCGCAAATACGCAGCATTCCACGATAGCGGATCGCGCCGGAATAGGGTTCGCCACCTGCGGCGAACGCCGGACCCGCCGCCACAAGCGCCGCAGTCAGTACCGCCCAGCGCGGTGTTTCCAGCTCAAAGTGGAAGCCGACGAAGAGCGCCAGCACAATGGCGCAGGCAAGCTTAACCGCAAAGCGCAGGTGCTGGGGGGCAATAGTGAAGATCCCCATCGTGATTAACCAAACTCACGCAGGCGCATGCCGAGCTTCTGGAAGAAAGACATCTGGCGCGTATCACGGTCTTTTTCGCCAGTAATAATCACCGTTGCGGTAGTCCCGGCAGGCCAGAGATTGCTCTGCTGCGCATCAAGACGAATACGCACTGGCACGCGCTGGGCAAGGCGCACCCATTCAAGGTTAGAGTCAACAGTCGCCATCCCTTTCGTGTCCCGGCTACTGCTGGCATTCGTCACCCCTGCCGCAATGCTATCGACCGTACCTTTCATAATCTGCGAGCTGCCAAGCGGGGTGATCTCCGCACGGTAGCCAGGACGCACCCCTTCCAGTTTGGTTTCTTCCATGTAGGCCATCACATAGAACGAGTTTTGTTTCACCAACGCCACCGCCGTTGAGCCACGGGTGATAAATTCCCCGGTGTACACGTTCAGGTTAGTCACCCACCCATCTGCTGGAGCGCGAATAACGGTACGCTCCAGATCAAGACGAGCCAGATCCCGCGTCGCCTGCGCTTTAGCCAGCTGATGCTCGACGGTTTGCAGCATATTGTTCGCCTGGTCAATCTCTTCACGAGACATGGCCTGCACACCCAGTTGGTTACGACGCACAGCCTCACGGCTTTTCTCCGATGCCTGCACCTGGTAATAGGCAACATCTGCCTCCGCTTGTGCGAGCGCCTTCTGGTAGCGTGGCTGGTCTATGGTAAACAGCACCTGATTTTTACG
>NZ_JAFAGS010000009.1 GCF_019237635.1 Pluralibacter sp. | reverse complement strand
TACCTGGAGATGCTCTGGGAGCAGCACCGGGACAGCCTGGACGAGATCTCTATTTTTGACTTTATCTTAAACAGAGCTGCGGTATCGCGAAGTTCACTCAACAAAATACTCAAGGAGTTGTCCGATGGAGGCTATGTTAAGATAAATCGAGGACGTCTTGTTTATTTAAAGAAACTACCTACGGGGTATTAAATTAACAGGATGTAAGGGATGGCTTTAATCCACGTTATGTGGATCGATATTCCCTGCGTATTATAAATTAATGCCCTAAAATGAGTTTTTAAATGCGTATTTTTATGCATTAATGAATTTGCATTAAATAAAATATAATGGGAATTTTCTAATTATCGGCGGGTTAATCCGTGGCTTTATATTAAGCCAGTCGGAGGCCTTGCTTTTTAGCTTGTTAAGGATTTTATGATGTCAAATAAACATGAAGCCATTGCTTTATCGACGCCTCGTGGCGCGATGAAAGTGAAGAAAATCATATCATTAAAAAATATCAACACCGTATTGCTGGCCTCTGCATCGTTAACCAGCATGAATGCTCTTGCGGCTAGTGCCACCATTATTGACGGTGGTGCATCGGAAACAGTACCGGGAAGCCAGAGTTCCCCGTGGAATGTACCAGGGGCACTTTATATTGGACAAAGTGGAACAGGTTCGCTGACCGTTTCAGCGGGCGGCGTTGTACAGTCCGGCATCGATCCCATCGGCTCGTCAGGTTCTGTTCTCGGTTACGACGCCAGCGGTAGCGGGACGGTGCTGGTGGATGGTGGCGCCTGGTATGATGGCGTTGATGCCGCAAATAATAAAATTTCTGGGGGAACTACCGCTGTGGGTGGTAGCGGTACGGGTAATTTGCAAATTATCAACGGTGGCAAGGTTGGTCTTGTATTTTTGAATATTGGCCAAAATGGCGGTGGGACCGGCACGGTCATTGTCGACGGGAGCGGTTCGCAATTATTGGCGACAACGTCTCCTTCATCAGGTATTACTGTTGGCGCTGGAGGTTCAGGTACCCTGACCATTCGTAATGGCGGACAAGTGTTCGGAAATACGGGCACGCCTATCGGCGCGATACCTGGCTCTGAGGGGACGGTCAATGTTACGGGGCCAGGGTCAGCATTCACGGTGAATGATGGTACTATTACCGTTGGCAGTGGCGGCAATGGCGCTCTGAATATTACGAATGGTGGCCAGGTCTCCAGTGTTGGTGGTGGTATTGCGGGGGGAAGTGCAACAGGAGTTGCCACTGTTGATGGCGCGGGTTCTTTATGGAACCTTGGCATGAACGATCTCAATATTGGGGCTACAGATAATAACGGTAATGTTATTGGTAACGGTACGTTAATTGTTGCTAACCAGGGAAAGGTGACTGCCGGTAATGGAATTAATGTTAATGCGGTCACGGGACGTGTCGTTGTGGGTGCATTACCCGGTGCGGCACCTGTTGCTGCGGGGGTGCTTGACACACCGACGCTCGATTTAGTGAACAGCAACAGCACGCTAATTCTTAATCATACCGAGAATACCGGGAGTTACGTTTTTTCCCCCATCATTAAAGGCGTGGGTAATGTTTCCAGCCTGAATGGCACCACCGTATTTAACAGCGTGAATACCTATACCGGTACCACAACGATCGACGGCGGCACTGTCGTCGTGGGCGATGCCGCGCATCCTGACGCGGTGCTGAATGGCGCCAGTGCGGGTGATGTGACCATTTCCTCGGGCGGCACCTTATCCGGCACCGGAACGGTCAACGGGAGGGTGGTCAACAACGGTCAGGTAGCGGCATTTAATACCCTGTCGGGTGAAAGTTCGGCGGCAAACAGCAATTTAACCCTCGCAGGCGGTATTACTAACGGCGGGGTGATTAACCTGGCCGGCAGTACGCCGGGAAATACGCTGACCGTCGGGAAACAGTATATCGGCAACAACGGCACGATCATTCTGAATACGTGGTTGGGCGGCGATAGCTCGCCGACGGATAAGGTCATTCTGGATAACGCCGCGGCATCAGGCACCACCAATCTGCAGATTAAGCATGCCGGAGGCAACGGCGCCCAAACGCAGAACGGCATCCTGCTGGTGGATGCGCAAAACGGCAGTACCACCACTGCGGATTCCTTTGTTCTGTCTCCTTCCTCTGATGGTTACCGTCAGGGTAAAGGCACGATTGCCGCCGGGGCCTATGATTACCGACTGGCGCGTGGCGGCAACGGAGGGAATACGGAATCATGGTACTTAACGTCACTGTCGAACAAACCGGTCGTCACACCGGACCCTAATGCATCGGTCGACCCGGCGACGCCAGATTCGCCGACATCGCCAGGCGCAACGGGCGGGCAGGGAACGCTTCGTGCGGAGACGGGGTCGTACATTGATAACATCCGTGCCGCCAACACGCTCTTTACCATGACGCTGCACGATCGCTTAGGCGAAACGCAGTACCTCGACGATATCAACGGCGGAAAAGAGAAAGCGACATCACTGTGGATGCGCAATATTGGCGGGCATAACCGTTCCGACTCCGGGAGCGGGCAGGTAGCAACTCAGGCGAATCGCTACGTGATGCAGCTGGGCAGCGATCTTGCTGACTGGTCCTCCGACGGCAATGACCGCTACTTGTTCGGCGTGATGGGCGGTTATGCCAACCAGCACAGCAATAGCATCTCGAATGTTTCCGGATATACCTCAAAAGGTACGCTGAGCGGCTATAGCGCCGGGGTGTACGGCACCTGGTATGCCAATGATGCGCAGAAGCAGGGCTTCTACGTGGATACCTGGGCACTGTACAACTGGTTTAACAACAGCGTCAGCGGCGAAGGCCTGCCGACGGAAAACTATAAGTCGAATGGTTTTACCGCATCGGTTGAAACGGGGTACACCCATAAGACCGGCGAATACCAGACTCTGAACGGCATGACCAATGAGGTCTTTATCCAGCCGCAGGCGCAGGTAACCTGGATGGGCGTGACGGCCAACAGCCACACCGAACAGAACGGCACGATCGTTGACAACACCGGTGATAATAACGTGCAAACCCGCTTAGGGATGAGAGCCTTTATCAAAGGACACAGTAAGCTGGATGAAAATACGCAGCGCGTATTCGAACCTTTCGTCGAAGCGAACTGGATTTACAACACCAAAGCCTATGGCGTCAATATGGATGGCGTTAACTCGCAGGTTGCCGGTACCCGCAATATCGGCGAACTGAAAGCCGGTGTTGAAGGCAAAATGACCAATCAGACAACGTTCTGGCTTAACGTCGCGCAGCAAATCGGCGGTAAAGGTTATAGCGATACGCAGGGCATGTTGGGAATTAAGCACTCATTCTGAATCATCATCAATAACCATGTGACATTGGCTCGGGCGGCTGACTTCGGCTGCCCGGCCCAATGCGAACGCCTTTCCCGTTTCGATATTGTCCCAAATGTAACAACCTGACCGTGACACGAGGGTATGCATAATGGATTTGTATGCGACGAGTCATCAGAAACTCTGCGTTGTCATTGATGAGTGCAGCTTTAGCCGTAGCGCGCTGGAAGCTTTAACGACGACAGCGTCCAGCCAGTGTACGACGTTATCGTTTCACTGCTTTGCCGATTTTCTCCTCTGGCGCCGGGGGGCGTCTGAGGAAATAGCCCTGCTGGTGATTAATCTTCATCACTACGGGCAACTGGCCGATGAGGGGATTGTTGATGCGCTGCTGTTTCGCCGGGAAGAGTGGCGAATCCAGCAAACGCCCGTGCTGTTTCTGTATAGCCGAACCGCGCCGCAGTTTCTCTGTTACGCCACCCGGATGCCAGCGTGCTCAATGGTGAATAAAAACCGGCCCGTCCGCGAGATACTCAAACGCCTGTTGGCGTTGCTGCAGTCCGACGATACCACCGGGGCGCATGGAGAACCTTCCCATAAGGTTGGTGATGCCGCGTTATGTTCAAGGCTGGATCGCCTGACGGCAAAAGAAGTCAGAGCGCTGCAAATTACGCTCGATGGAAATAATATTGGGTACTGGGCGGATGTATTAGGGGTGAGTGTGAAAACCCTTTACAGCCAGCGCGCGTCGGCACTGTTGAAACTGGGTATTAACCGTAGCAGTGATCTTGTGCGCTACAAAGGCTTAATTGAGCGCATGTTGTCGGCTAATCACTAGCGCATAACGACCGCCCGGCGGGTGCCGGGGGCCGTCATCAGGGGAATTACACGTCGCGTTGCGCCATCATCAGCGTCGACAGACCGTCGATAATGGATGAGTGCGGATCGCCCAGGTCATCGCCATCGCAAACCTTTCTGTCTGAGAGGCGATGAAACAACAGGCGTGATTTAGACGTTAAACAAGAAGTTCATCACATCGCCATCTTTCACGATGTAATCTTTCCCTTCCGCACGCATCTTGCCCGCTTCTTTCGCGCCTTGTTCACCCTTGTAGGTGATGAAGTCTTCAAACGCGATGGTCTGCGCGCGGATAAAGCCTTTCTCGAAGTCGGTATGGATTTTACCCGCCGCCTGTGGTGCGGTGGCGCCAACCGGGATAGTCCATGCACGCACTTCTTTCACGCCTGCGGTGAAGTAGGTTTGCAGGTTCAGCAGTTCGTAGCCTGCGCGGATCACGCGATTCAGACCCGGCTCTTCCAGACCCAGCTCAGCCATGAACTCTTCACGGTCGGCGTCGTCCAGTTCGGCGATATCGGATTCAACAGATGCACAAACCGCAACCACAACGGAACCTTCCGCAGCCGCGATTTCACGCACTTTGTCCAGGTACGGGTTGTTCTCGAAGCCGTCTTCGTTGACGTTCGCGATGTACATGGTTGGCTTCAGGGTCAGGAAGCTCAGGTATTTGATCGCAGCCTTGTCTTCTTCGGTCAGGTTTTTCAGAGCGCGCAGCATGCCTGCGTTTTCCAACTGCGGCAGACATTTTTCCAGCGCGGCCAGTTCCGCTTTAGCGTCTTTATCGCCGCCTTTCGCTTTCTTTTGCACACGGTGGATAGCACGTTCGCAGGTGTCCAGGTCAGACAGCGCCAGCTCGGTGTTGATCACGTCGATATCGTCAGCCGGATCCACTTTGTTGTTAACGTGGATAATGTTGTCGTTTTCGAAGCAACGCACAACGTGACCGATAGCTTCGGTTTCACGGATGTTGGTCAGGAACTGGTTACCCAGACCTTCACCTTTGGATGCGCCTTTCACCAGACCCGCGATATCCACGAATTCCATGGTGGTCGGCAGAATGCGCTGCGGCTTGACGATTTCAGCCAGTTTGTCCAGACGCGGATCGGGCATCGGTACAACACCGGTGTTCGGCTCGATGGTACAGAACGGGAAGTTGGCCGCTTCGATACCGGCTTTGGTGAGCGCGTTGAACAGGGTGGATTTGCCGACGTTAGGCAGGCCGACGATACCGCATTTGAATCCCATGATTTAAATCACCTTAATCTTTGATAATCAATCCGTTACTGGTAACCGATTGCTGAAAAGTAAACAACTTTGCCTATTATACACGGCGCGCGGCGAAAATGCCGCACGTTGGGGCGTTATTGCGCTTTAAATGCGTGCAGGCGGTTGGTGGCTTTGGTTAAACCGTCTTTCAACCAAATTTCCGTGCAGCGCGTCGCTTCGTCTACTGCCTCGTCAATCAGCTTCTGCTCAGAGACCGGCGGTTTTCCCAGCACAAAGCCAACAACTTTGTTTTTATCGCCCGGATGACCAATACCGACGCGTAAACGGTGAAAGTTCGGGTTATTCCCCAGTTTGCTGATAATGTCTTTCAAACCGTTATGACCGCCATGGCCGCCGCCCAGTTTGAATTTCGCCACGCCTGGCGGTAAATCCAGCTCATCGTGCGCGACCAGAATTTCATCCGGGGCAATGCGGAAAAAGGTCGCCATTGCCGCCACCGCTTTACCGCTAAGGTTCATAAACGTGGTGGGCACCAGCAGGCGAACATCCTCACCGGCGACGTTAATGCGCGAGGTATAACCAAAAAACTTACTCTCTTCGCGCAGCGGGGCGCGACAGCGCTCGGCCAGCAAATCCACATACCATGCGCCGGCGTTATGGCGGGTAGCCGCATACTCCGCGCCGGGGTTTGCCAGGCCGACAATCAGTTTTATCGTCACGAACTTGTTCCTGAGTGGGTCGATATCTGGCGCGTAGTGTACTGGTTGCGGGCCCGGTTGACAAAATTCTCCCGGCGAGGCGGTAATTCCACAAAAAATAATTAGAATCCTAATTATTTTCAGAAGGTTATTTGTAAAGTTTTGTTACTCAGTTGTTTGTATTTGTGATCGTTCACGCACTAAGCGGCAGAGCTGTAGTCTATACTTTACACACAAGGAGTAGGGATTAATCCCTGAACAACCCAAGTTCCGGAGGTGACATATGAAACGCAGAAACGCTTCAAGACTCGGTAACGTGCTCATGGGTTTAGGGTTAGTGGTGATGGTTGTCGGCGTGGGTTATTCTATTTTAAACCAGTTGCCTGAACTTAACCTGCCACAATTTTTCGCACATGGCGCCGTGCTGAGCATTTTCCTCGGTGCGATCCTCTGGCTCGCAGGGGCGCGTGTCAGCGGGCATGAACAGGTCAGCGACAGGTACTGGTGGGTGCGCCACTATGACAAACGTTGCCGTCGTGACCAGCATAAACACAGTTAGCAGTGAATAAGAATTTAGAAAAACGACTCACATGAGTCGTTTTTTTTGCGCCGGACTTTAATGCAGCGACGCAAAGACGCCGCTGCAGGGCTTTCATAAATCGGCTAACGCCGCATCACGATTGGGGTAAAACGCAAGGCGGCCTGGAATCGGCTGTACGCCTGCCCGCGCCATGGTGCGCAGCGGCTGAAACTCCAGGTTGCTGACTCGCAGCTCGCAACCTTCCGGCAGGCGCTGAACAAAGCGCTGGAAGGCATCCAGCCCACCGGCGTCCAGCACCGGCACCGCGTCCCACTTCATCACCACGATGCGCTTTCCGGCAAGGCGCGATTCGAGATCGGTGAACACGCCTTCCGCAGCGGCAAAGAACAGCGGGCCAATCACCCGCAGCACCAGCACATCGTCCGGCACCGTGACGTTCACCGGCGCCAGCCGCGTCATGCGGGCGATACGGCGCATAAACAGCAGCGAAGCCAGGACGATACCTACGCTGATGGCGATCACCATATCAAACAGCACCGTCAGCGACATGCAGAGCAGCATCACCAGGATGTCGTCTTTCGGCGCCCGACGCAACAGGTTCACCACCTTATGCGCCTCGCTCATATTCCAGGCCACCATCAGCAGCAGCGCCGCCATGGCGGAGAGTGGCAGCCAGGAGAGCAGCGGCGCCAGCGCCAGCAGCGCGAGAATGACCAACAGCGCGTGGATCACCGCCGAGACTGGCGAGGTCGCCCCGGCGCGTACGTTGGCGGCAGAGCGGGCGATCGCCGCCGTCGCGGTGATGCCGCCAAAGAACGGGGCAACGATATTGCCCAGCCCCTGGCCGACCAGTTCGCTATTGGCCTTATGTTTGGTGCCGGTCATGCCGTCCAGTACTACCGCGCAGAGCAGTGATTCAATGGCGCCGAGCATCGCCATGGAGAAGGCGGCAGGCAGCAGCGCGCGCAGCGAGTCCCAGCTAAGGGTAAAGCTGGAGCCCGGCAGGTTCCAGGGCAGCACCAACTGGGGCAGAAGCTGCGGAATACCGTTGCCCTGCGAGCCGTCCGCCAGCACATAGTGAAACTGCGAGCCGATCGTGGCCACATGACCGCCCAGCAGGTTCACCACGACCATGACGGCGCAGCCCAGCAGCAGCGCAGGCAGGTGTCCCGGCAGGCGAATGCCGAGTCGCGGCCAGAGGATCAGCGTGCCGAGCGTGACGATGCCGATAGCCGCATCGCCGGGGTTGATCGTCGGTAACGCCATGACCAGCGCGCCGACTTTCTGAACGTAATGTTCCGGTACGTGGGTCAGTTGCAGGCCAAGGAAATCTTTGATCTGCATGGTCCCGATGGTAATACCAATCCCCGAAGTAAAACCGAGTGTGACGGAAACGGGGATGTATTCAATCAGCCGGCCAAAACGGGCCAGACCAAACAAAATTAAAAAGACGCCGGACATCAGCGTGGCGACCAGTAGCCCGGCCAGGCCAAACTGCTGCGAGACCGGATAGAGAATCACCACAAACGCCGCCGTCGGGCCGGAGACGCTAAAGCGCGAGCCGCCGGTCAGCGCGATAACAATCCCGGCGATCGCCGAGGTATAAAGACCATATTGCGGCGCCACGCCGCTGCCGATAGCCAGCGCCATTGCCAGCGGAATGGCGATGATACCGACGGTGATTCCGGCAATGATGTCACGTGTAAACCGCGAGACGGTGTACTTCTCTTTCCAGCAAGCGTCGATGAGGGCGCGAAAGGGCAGAACATGTGAGGAAAAAATGGTTTTCACAATTATCTTTCATCCGAGAGCGCATCATCTGTCATATGAATGGCAGGTGAAGGAGGCATTAGTCATACAAATAAACATTACAGACAAAAAAACCCGCCGCAGCGGGTTTTTCGGCCGTGTTCGATCAGTGTTCGAACATTGCGGAGATGGATTCTTCGTTGCTGATACGACGAATCGCTTCGGCCAGCATCCCGGACAGGGTCAAGGTGCGCACGTTTGGCAGCGCTTTGATCTCGTCGGTTAATGGGATGGTGTCGCAGACAACCACTTCGTCAATGACGGAGTTACGCAGGTTGTTTGCCGCATTGCCTGAGAAGATCGGGTGCGTTGCGTAAGCGAATACACGCTTCGCGCCGCGCTCTTTCAGCGCTTCTGCCGCTTTGCACAGGGTACCGCCGGTATCGATCATATCGTCAACCAGTACGCAGTCACGGCCAGCAACGTCGCCGATGATGTGCATCACCTGAGAAACGTTAGCGCGCGGACGACGCTTGTCGATGATAGCCATATCGGTATCGTTCAGCAGCTTAGCGATAGCGCGTGCGCGAACAACGCCGCCGATATCCGGAGAAACCACGATCGGGTTATCCAGATTCAGTTGCAGCATATCTTCGAGCAGGATCGGGCTGCCGAATACGTTATCCACGGGTACATCGAAGAAGCCCTGAATCTGCTCGGCGTGCAGGTCAACCGTCAGAACACGGTCAACGCCTACGCTGGACAAGAAATCAGCAACGACTTTAGCGGTAATTGGCACACGCGCGGAACGGACGCGACGGTCCTGGCGGGCATAACCAAAGTAAGGGATAACAGCAGTAATGCGGCCTGCGGAAGCACGACGCAGGGCATCGACCATCACAACCAGTTCCATCAGGTTGTCGTTGGTTGGCGCACAGGTGGACTGGATGATGAAAATATCACCACCGCGTACATTTTCGTTAATTTGTACGCTGACTTCGCCGTCGCTAAAGCGGCCTACAGCGGCGTCGCCAAGGGAAGTGTACAGGCGGTTGGCAATACGTTGTGCTAGTTCCGGGGTGGCGTTACCAGCAAAAAGCTTCATATCAGGCACGAGAAGAACCTCAGGCATGCGTCCAGTGGTGGATAGAATTTGCCAAAAACTGTGCGGGCCAGGCAAAACTCTATCCAGGCGGTGTATTAAAGAGCGCGATGCAACGTCTGGAACAGGGTGACGTTGTCACCGGAGCTCAGCTTGCCCGGTCATGGCTTGCTTAAGCGGCGAGAGGTTTACACCTTGCGCTACAAAACCATGCAGCCATTCCGGGGCTTGCTCTAGCACCTGACGAGCGGCGGATTCAGTGTCAAATTCAGCAAAGACACAGGCCCCTGTGCCAGTCAGGCGCGACGGCGCGTATTCTAACAGCCAGGAAAGCGCCGCATCAACCTCGCGAAAACGTTTTCTTGCGATAACCTCGCAATCGTTGCTGAATTCACATTTTAATAACGTTTCTATTGACCGCACTGATGTGTTGCGCGGCAGGTCCGGATCCTTAAAAATCACCGGCGTCGGGATGCTGACGCCAGGGTGCGCCACCAGGTACCACTTCTCCGGGACGTTGACTGGCGTCAGCACTTCGCCGACGCCCTCGGCGAAGGCGGCATACCCGCGGACGAATACCGGCACGTCGGCGCCAAGCGTCAGACCAAGCGCCGCCAGCTCGTCTTCTGACAACCCGCATTGCCACAGGTGGTTCAGCGCGACCAGCACGGTCGCCGCATTGGAGGAGCCGCCGCCAAGGCCGCCGCCCATTGGCAGACGCTTTTCAATACCGATATCCGCGCCATAGCGCGTCGGGAGGCGTCCGCTTTCCGCTGCGGCATGGATCAGCAGACGGGCGGCGCGCACGATCAGATTCTCATCTTCCGGCACGCCGTCGACGGGCGTCAGCAGGCGCAACTGGCCGTCCTGGCGCAGGTCGATGGTTATTGTGTCGCCATAATCCAGAAACTGAAACAGCGTCTGCAGCGTGTGATAACCATCGGCACGCTGGCCGGTGATGTACAAAAACAGGTTCAGTTTTGCCGGGGAGGGCCAACGGGTGCTCATTTAACGATCCAGTTATCCATTTTCAGTTTGATGCGCTCGCTGCCCTCGGTCAGCTCCATATTTGACGGCAGCGAAGGTTTGGTCGTGCTGTCGTAACCGCCGTACACCACTTTCCAGGTTTTGCCGTCCTGGGTGTAGTTGAGGGTGCTCAGACGATACTGGTCATCCAGGGTGTAGTCGGTCGCATGGCTTGGCAGACCGAGGATCCACTGGCGCAGGCTGTTAAGCGGAATCGGCATGCCGGTCAGCTTGCCAATCATCTCTTCGGCGTCGGTGGCGGTGTAGTGCTGCCCCTTGTTGTCCACTAACTCGACGCTGCCCGGCTTCGCGTTGAGCTCAAGTTCGGTGCTGCCAAGCGGGTTGGTCAGCAGCAGGCGCCAGGTGTCCTGGCCGGTCTGCTGCCAGAAGAAACGGGCATACACTTTTTGTTGGTCGGAGATAAAGGCGAACGCGCCGCGGGTCTGATACTGACTCAGGTTGCGCACATCCTGCTGGTGCTGACGCCATTGCGGTGAATCCGGACTTTTACCGGGGCCTTTTGGAGCATTGATGGAGCAGGCCGTGAGAACCAGTGCCGCCAGCGGCAGCAGGCGAATCAGTCGTGTCATAAGGGGGCAAATCCTTTCAGATGATTTTTTGTGTATCAGCGAGCAGTTATAACCATTAATGCTAGCGCCGCGCGCTACCAGCGTCTACGTTCAGGTTGTCTTAAATCATGAAATTACCGATTACTCCAAAAGGAGGCTGTCTCTTTTATTGACCTTGCGCATCCTGTATGATGCGCTCAGACTAACCTTATCAACGCTGGTACTACTCCCGCACTCATGACGCTATTAGCACTTGGCATCAACCATAAGACAGCTCCGGTCGCGCTGCGAGAACGTGTTACGTTTTCGCCGGACAGCCTCGACCAGGCGCTGGAGAGCCTGTTGGCTCAGCCGATGGTGCAGGGCGGGGTGGTGCTGTCGACGTGCAATCGTACCGAGTTGTACCTGAGCGTGGAGGAGCAGGATAACCTGCAAGAGTCACTCATCCGCTGGTTGTGCGACTATCACCAGCTCAACGAAGACGATTTACGTCAAAGCCTCTACTGGCACCAGGATAACGATGCCGTCAGCCATCTGATGCGCGTCGCCAGCGGGCTGGATTCGCTGATTCTGGGCGAGCCGCAGATCCTGGGGCAGGTCAAAAAAGCCTTTGCGGATTCCAGCCGCGGTCACCTGAATGTCAGCGAGCTGGAACGGATGTTCCAGAAATCTTTCTCCGTTGCAAAACGCGTACGCACTGAAACCGATATCGGCGCCAGTGCGGTGTCGGTGGCGTTTGCCGCCTGTACGCTGGCGCGACAAATATTTGAATCGCTGGGGTCGGTCACCGTGCTGCTGGTCGGCGCGGGAGAGACTATCGAGCTGGTGGCGCGCCATCTGCGCGAACATCGGGTGAAGAAGATGCTTATCGCTAACCGTACCCGCGAACGCGCCCTGGCGCTGGCGGATGAAGTTGGCGCCGAGGTCATCGCCCTGAGCGATGTCGATGAGCGGTTAAAAGAGGCGGATATCATTATCAGCTCTACCGCCAGCCCGCTGCCGATTATCGGCAAGGGGATGGTGGAACGCGCCTTGAAAGCGCGCCGTAATCAGCCGATGCTGCTGGTGGATATCGCGGTGCCGCGTGATGTGGAGCCGGAAGTCGGCAAGCTTGCCAACGCCTACCTGTACAGCGTCGACGACCTGCAGAATATCATTCAGCACAACCTCGCGCAGCGCAAAGCCGCGGCGCAGCAGGCGGAGACGATCGTCGAGCAGGAAACCAGCGAGTTTATGGCCTGGCTGCGTGCGCAGAATGCGAGCGAAACCATCCGCGACTACCGTTCCCAGGCGGAGCTGGTGCGGGAAGAATTAACGGCCAAAGCGCTGGCGGCCCTGGAACAGGGGGGCGATGCGCAGGCTGTCATGCAGGATCTGGCTCGTAAACTGACTAACCGTTTGATCCACGCTCCAACCAAATCTCTTCAGCAGGCAGCCCGTGACGGGGATGATGAACGCCTGCATATTCTGCGCAACAGCCTCGGGCTGGAATAGCGCACCTCTCTATTTTATTTATTTAAAGGTGAATTTACGCCTATGAAGCCTTCTATTGTTGCCAAACTGGAAGCCCTGCACGAACGCCATGAAGAAGTTCAGGCGCTGCTGGGTGATGCCGGGACGATCGCCGATCAGGAGCGTTTTCGCGCGCTGTCGCGTGAATATGCGCAGTTAAGCGACGTGTCGCGCTGCTTTACCGACTGGCAGCAGATTCAGGACGATATCGAAACGGCGCAGATGATGCTCGACGATCCTGAAATGCGAGAAATGGCGCAGGACGAACTGCGCGAAGCGAAAGATAAAAGCGAGCAACTGGAGCAGCAGCTGCAGGTGCTGTTGCTGCCAAAAGATCCGGATGATGAGCGTAACGCGTTTGTCGAAGTGCGCGCGGGCACCGGCGGCGATGAAGCCGCGCTGTTTGCCGGCGACCTGTTCCGCATGTACAGCCGCTATGCCGAAGCCCGCCGCTGGCGCGTTGAAATCATGAGCGCCAGCGAAGGCGAGCACGGCGGCTACAAAGAAGTTATCGCCAAAGTGTCCGGCGACGGCGTATACGGCCGCCTGAAATTTGAATCCGGCGGCCACCGCGTACAGCGCGTTCCGGCCACTGAATCGCAGGGGCGCATTCATACCTCCGCCTGCACCGTGGCGGTGATGCCGGAGCTGCCGGAAGCCGAGATGCCGGATATCAACCCGGCGGAGTTGCGTATTGATACCTTCCGCTCTTCCGGCGCGGGCGGCCAGCACGTTAACACCACCGACTCCGCCATCCGCATTACCCACCTGCCGACCGGCATTGTGGTGGAGTGCCAGGACGAACGTTCGCAGCATAAGAACAAGGCCAAAGCGCTGTCGGTGCTGGGCGCGCGTATCCGCGCCGCCGAAGTGGCGAAACGCCAGCAGGCGGAAGCCTCTACGCGCCGCAACCTGCTCGGCAGCGGCGATCGCAGCGATCGCAACCGTACCTACAACTTTCCGCAGGGCCGCGTGACCGACCACCGCATCAACCTGACGCTCTACCGTCTGGATGAGACCATGGAAGGTAAACTGGACATGCTTATCGAGCCTATCGTCCAGGAATATCAGGCAGACCAGCTGGCAGCGCTGTCCGAGCAGGAATGATGCGCTATCAACAGTGGCTGGCCCAGGCGATTGCCTGTCTGAAAGAGAGTGAAAGCCCGCGTCGCGATGCCGAGATCCTGCTTGGTCATGTGACCGGCAAGTCGCGCACCTTTATTCTCGCGTTCGATGAGACGCTGCTGTCGGCGGCACAGTTGGACGCGCTGGCGGAGCTGCTGGCCCGCCGCGCGCGCGGCGAACCTGTCGCTCACCTGGTGGGCATGCGTGAATTCTGGTCATTGCCGCTGTTTGTCTCACCCGCCACGCTTATCCCGCGCCCGGACACCGAATGTCTGGTCGAGCAGGCGCTGGCGCGTCTTGGCGAGGCGCCCAGCCGGATCCTTGATCTTGGCACTGGCACCGGGGCCATTGCGCTGGCGCTGGCAAGCGAGCGCCCTGACTGTCAGCTTACGGCGGTGGATGTGGTTGCCGATGCCGTGGCGCTGGCGTCGCGCAATGTAGCGCACCTTGGGTTTAGCAACGTTCAGGTGCTGCAGAGCAGCTGGTTTAGTGCGCTCGACGGCCAGCGCTTCGACATGATCGTCAGCAACCCGCCTTACATCGACGAGCAGGATCCGCATCTGGCGCAGGGCGATGTACGCTTTGAACCGAAAACAGCGCTGGTGGCGGCCGATGCCGGGCTTGCCGACCTGGCCCATATCATTGCGCAAGGACGCCGCTATCTTAACCCTCACGGTTGGATACTGCTTGAGCATGGCTGGCAGCAGGGAGAGGCGGTCAGAGCGCTTTTTGCTGACGCCGGATACCGTGAGGTGCAAACCTGCCGGGACTATGGCGGCAACGAGCGTTTGACGCTCGGGAGGTGGCATGCTGACTGAGCGGTCGATTAGCGCTATGATTAGCATCATTTTGAAGTCATCAGGTTGTCATCAGGCAATACGTAGTTGGAGTAGGTAATGAGATCGTTAGCAGATTTTGAATTTAACAGCGCGCCGCTCTGTGACGGCATGATCCTCATTTCCGAACTCATCCGCGACGATTTCCCAGCCCAGCACGTCGCGGATGAGCTGGAGCAACTGGTGAGTCTGGCGCGAGAGGAAATAAGCCCGTCCTGGGCTGACAGCCGTCAGATTGAACGCCTGCTGGAGCTGTTCTACGACGAGTGGGGTTTTAGCGATTCGCACGGAATTTACCGCCTGTCTGACGCCCTGTGGCTCGATCAGGTGCTGAAAAACCGTGAGGGCAGCGCTGTTTCGCTGGGCGCAATTGTGCTGTGGGTTGCCCGCCGCCTGTCGCTGCCGGTGGTGCCCGTCATTTTCCCGACGCAGTTGCTGCTGCGCGCCGATGTTGAAACTGGCGAAATGTGGCTTATCAATCCGTTCAACGGCGACACGCTGGATGAGCATACGCTGGAAGTATGGCTTAAAGGCAACATCAGTCCGGTGGCGGAGCTGTTCAACGAAGATCTCGACGAGGCCGATAACGCCGAGGTCATCCGCAAGCTGCTTGATACCCTTAAATCCGCGTTGATGGAAGAGCGGCAGATGGAGCTCGCACTACGCGCAAGCGAGGCGCTGCTGCAGTTTAACCCGGAAGATCCGTACGAAATTCGTGACCGTGGTCTGATTTACGCCCAGCTTGAGTGTGAACACGTGGCGCTCAACGATTTAAGCTATTTCGTCGAGCAGTGCCCTGAAGACCCGATCAGTGAAATTATTCGCGCGCAGATCAACACCATCGCGCATAAACACATTACTTTGCATTAATCCGGAATGATTCCGATTAACCCCCGATAAGGCGAACTTATGAAACAAAAAGTGGTTAGCATTGGCGATATCAAGGTGGCAAACGACCTGCCGTTCGTGCTGTTTGGCGGCATGAACGTGCTGGAGTCACGCGATCTCGCTATGCGCATCTGTGAGCACTACGTTACCGTCACCCAAAAGCTCGGTATTCCGTATGTGTTCAAAGCCTCTTTTGATAAGGCAAACCGTTCTTCCATCAAGTCCTACCGCGGACCGGGCCTGGAAGAGGGGATGAAAATTTTCCAGGAGCTGAAGCAGACCTTCGGCGTGAAAATCATCACCGACGTGCATGAGCCGCAGCAGGCTCAGCCGGTGGCCGACGTGGTTGACGTTATCCAGTTGCCAGCGTTTCTTGCCCGTCAGACCGATCTCGTGGAAGCGATGGCGAAAACCAACGCTGTCATCAACGTGAAGAAGCCGCAGTTTGTCAGCCCGGGCCAGATGGGCAACATCGTTGATAAGTTTGCCGAAGGCGGCAACGAGAAGGTAATCCTCTGCGATCGCGGCACCCAGTTTGGCTATGACAATCTGATTGTGGATATGCTCGGCTTTAGCGTGATGAAGCAGGTTTCCGGCAACGCGCCGGTGATTTTCGACGTGACCCACGCCCTGCAGTGCCGCGACCCGTTTGGCGCCGCCTCCAGCGGCCGTCGCGCGCAGGTGACCGAGCTTGCCCGTGCCGGTATGGCGACCGGCCTGGCCGGGCTGTTCATTGAAGCGCACCCGGACCCGGAACATGCGAAATGCGACGGCCCGTCTGCGCTGCCGCTGGCGAAGCTTGAGCCGTTCCTCAAGCAGATCAAAGCGATTGACGACCTGGTGAAAAACTTCGACGACCTCGATACCAGCAAATAATAAAAAAACCCGCTTCGGCGCTGAGGAATCCCCAGTAATGGGTGGGTAAAAAAAGACAGGCATAGAGTTTTGTGATCTACTGATTTGTGCAACCAATTCAATGAGATCACCTCTATGCCTGCTCATCAAGTATGTCAGAATTTCTTCCGTGACGCCTTAGCTCC
>NZ_JAFAGS010000006.1 GCF_019237635.1 Pluralibacter sp. | reverse complement strand
TGGCACCATCGAACTGCCGGAAGGCGTAGAGATGGTAATGCCGGGCGACAACATCAAAATGGTTGTTACCCTGATCCACCCGATCGCGATGGACGACGGTCTGCGTTTCGCAATCCGTGAAGGCGGCCGTACCGTTGGCGCGGGCGTTGTAGCGAAAGTTCTGGGCTAATAATTTATTATCCCCGAATTAAAAAGGGCGCTTCGGCGCCCTTTTTGCTGTCTGCTATTTTACGACGATACATCTGATCGCATTTTATTGATGCCACACCGCACCGGTTCCTTATTTGTGCTATTGTAATTATAACTATTCTCATTTACACTTTGCGCATAAATTGAACGGGAGCGATTATGTACGTTTGTTTGTGTAATGGTGTAAGCGATAAAAAAATTCGCCAGGCTGTACGCCAGTTTCATCCGCAATCCTTTCAGCAGCTCCGCAAATTTATTCCTGTGGGAAATCAATGTGGTAAGTGCGTTCGCGCCGCACGTGAAATCATGCAAGATGAATTAACGCAGATGCCGGAATATAAAGAGATTGCCTGAGGCTTAATCTTTTTTTGACATCCCTGTAGCCCGATCTACGCTTCAATGAGTGAAGCGGAGGGACTATAAAATGAAAGGTGATGTTAAGGTCATAAATTATCTCAATAAATTATTGGGAAATGAGCTTGTCGCGATAAACCAGTACTTTCTCCATGCGAGAATGTTCAAGAACTGGGGTCTGATGCGCCTCAATGATGTCGAATATCACGAATCCATCGATGAAATGAAGCACGCTGATAAATACATCGAGCGTATTCTGTTTCTTGAGGGGATCCCTAATCTGCAGGATCTCGGTAAGCTCGGGATCGGCGAAGATGTTGAAGAGATGCTGCGTTCCGACCTGGCGTTAGAGCTGGAAGGGGCGAAGAACCTGCGTGAAGCGATCGCCTATGCTGACAGCGTACATGACTACGTCAGCCGCGACATGATGATCGAAATTCTGAAAGATGAAGAAGGGCACATCGACTGGCTTGAGACCGAGCTGGATCTGATTGGTAAAATCGGCCTGCAAAACTACCTTCAGTCGCAGATTAAAGTGGAAGAATAAACAGGCTCTTCCACCCGCAGATGAAACCCGCTACCGCCAGACATGGCCCAAAAGGCAGCGGGTTTTTTATTGCCTGCAGAGAGCGCTTACAGGTTATCTGAATACCGATGGCCAGCAGCGCCAGGAGTGACGCCAGCATGACGAGCTGGGGAAGCTGCGACCCGCCATGCCAGGCGCCCAGCGCCGCCAGAAATTTAACATCCCCGTACCCTAACCCTTCTCGTTTTCGTATCAGCCGGTACCCCCAGTAAACCGCCGCAAATGCGCTATAGCCAGCGATGGCACCGAGGACGGCCTGCGACAGCCTTGCTTCATGGCAGATAAGATTAAAAAGCAGCCCGAACCAGAGCAGGGGGCAGGTGAGCGCGTCGGGCAGCAGGCGGCGTCTGAGGTCGCAGAGACTCAGCGCGAGGTTCAGCACCAGGTAAATCAGCAGAAAGGGGAGGGTTGTTATCATCTCGATTATCCAGAAGCAGCGTTGCCGGGAGTGTGCAGGCGCACATCACGCCCGGGCAAATGGGCGTTGTCGGTAATGCGTAAGCTCTTCCAGTATTGTTGCCAGCGTTGCATAGCTTACCGCCCCTGCGGGAAGCGGCACCGCACTTTACTGTTGCTGATTTTATAAACACCACTTGCTTCGTGCCGTAATTTGCGTATAATGCGCGGGCTTGTCAAAATTGACGGCAGGTTCGATATGAACCCCGACAGTAAATTTTACTGTCAAACAATGTTCCCAATCGGGGAACTACGCAAGAACGGTTACACTCACCCATCAATCGTAATGGGCTCGAGGAGTAATCATTTTCGTTTATAAAATAATTGGAGCTCTGGTCTCATGCAGAACCAAAGAATCCGTATCCGCCTGAAAGCGTTTGATCATCGTCTGATCGATCAATCAACCGCGGAAATCGTCGAGACTGCTAAGCGCACTGGTGCGCAAGTCCGTGGTCCGATCCCGCTGCCGACCCGCAAAGAGCGCTTTACCGTTCTGATCTCTCCGCACGTTAACAAAGACGCGCGTGATCAGTACGAAATTCGCACTCACAAGCGTCTGGTTGACATCGTTGAGCCAACCGAGAAAACCGTTGATGCTCTGATGCGTCTGGATCTGGCTGCCGGTGTAGACGTGCAGATCAGCCTGGGTTAATCAGGTCATCGAGCGATTGAGAGGTTGAAACAATGATTGGTTTAGTCGGTAAAAAAGTGGGTATGACCCGCATCTTCACTGAAGATGGCGTTTCTATCCCAGTAACCGTAATCGAAGTTGAAGCAAACCGCGTTACTCAGGTTAAAGATCTGGCTAACGATGGCTACCGCGCAATCCAGGTTACCACCGGTGCTAAAAAAGCTAACCGTGTAACCAAGCCGGAAGCGGGTCACTTCGCTAAAGCTGGCGTAGAAGCTGGCCGTGGTCTGTGGGAATTCCGTCTGGCTGAAGGCGAAGAGTTCACCGTAGGTCAGAACATTAGCGTTGAGCTGTTTGCTGAAGTTAAAAAAGTTGACGTAACCGGTACCTCTAAAGGTAAAGGTTTCGCTGGTACCGTTAAGCGCTGGAACTTCCGTACCCAGGACGCGACTCACGGTAACTCCTTGTCTCACCGCGTTCCGGGTTCTATCGGTCAGAACCAGACTCCGGGCAAAGTGTTCAAAGGCAAGAAAATGGCAGGTCAGCTGGGTAACGAGCGTGTAACCGTTCAGAGCCTGGACGTAGTACGTGTTGACGCTGAGCGCAACCTGCTGCTGGTTAAAGGTGCTGTCCCGGGTGCAACCGGTAGCGACCTGATCGTTAAACCAGCTGTGAAGGCGTGAGGAGATAGCAATGGAATTAGTATTGAAAGACGCGCAGAGCGCGCTGACTGTTTCCGAAACTACCTTCGGTCGTGATTTCAACGAAGCGCTGGTACACCAGGTTGTTGTTGCTTATGCAGCAGGTGCTCGTCAGGGTACTCGTGCTCAGAAGACCCGTGCTGAAGTAACTGGTTCCGGTAAAAAACCGTGGCGCCAGAAAGGTACCGGCCGTGCGCGTTCTGGTTCTATCAAGAGCCCGATCTGGCGTTCCGGTGGCGTGACCTTCGCTGCTCGTCCGCAGGACCACAGTCAAAAAGTTAACAAAAAGATGTACCGCGGCGCGCTGAAAAGCATTCTGTCCGAACTGGTACGTCAGGATCGTCTGATCGTTGTCGAGAAGTTCTCTGTTGAAGCGCCGAAAACCAAGCTGCTGGCACAGAAACTGAAAGACATGGCTCTGGAAGATGTGCTGATCATCACCGGTGAGCTGGACGAGAACCTGTTCCTGGCCGCACGTAACCTGCACAAGGTTGACGTACGTGACGCGACTGGTATCGACCCGGTTAGCCTGATCGCCTTCGACAAAGTCGTAATGACTGCTGATGCTGTTAAGCAAGTTGAGGAGATGCTGGCATGATTCGTGAAGAACGTCTGCTGAAGGTGCTGCGTGCACCGCACGTTTCTGAAAAAGCGTCTACTGCGATGGAAAAAACTAACACCATCGTTCTCAAAGTTGCTAAAGACGCGACCAAAGCAGAAATCAAAGCTGCTGTGCAGAAACTGTTTGAAGTCGAAGTCGAAGTCGTTAACACCCTGGTTGTTAAAGGGAAAGTTAAACGTCACGGACAGCGTATCGGTCGTCGTAGCGACTGGAAAAAAGCTTACGTCACCCTGAAAGAAGGCCAGAATCTGGACTTCGTTGGCGGCGCTGAGTAAGTCGGAGGAGTAATACAATGGCAGTTGTTAAATGTAAACCGACATCTCCGGGTCGTCGCCACGTCGTTAAAGTGGTTAACCCTGAGCTGCACAAGGGCAAGCCTTTTGCTCCGTTGCTGGAAAAAAACAGCAAATCCGGTGGTCGTAACAACAATGGCCGTATCACCACTCGTCACATCGGTGGTGGCCACAAGCAGGCTTATCGTATTGTTGACTTCAAACGCAACAAAGACGGTATCCCGGCAGTTGTTGAGCGTCTTGAGTACGATCCGAACCGTTCCGCGAATATCGCGCTGGTTCTGTACAAAGACGGCGAGCGCCGTTACATCTTGGCCCCGAAAGGCCTGAAAGCTGGCGACCAGATTCAGTCTGGCGTTGATGCTGCAATCAAAGCAGGCAACACCCTGCCGATGCGCAATATCCCGGTTGGTTCTACCGTTCATAACGTAGAAATGAAACCAGGTAAAGGCGGTCAGCTGGCACGTTCCGCTGGTACTTACGTTCAGATCGTTGCTCGTGACGGTGCTTATGTCACCCTGCGTCTGCGTTCTGGTGAAATGCGTAAAGTCGAAGCAGACTGCCGCGCTACTCTGGGCGAAGTTGGCAATGCTGAGCATATGCTGCGCGTTCTGGGTAAAGCAGGTGCTGCACGCTGGCGTGGTGTTCGTCCTACCGTTCGCGGTACTGCGATGAACCCAGTCGACCACCCACATGGTGGTGGTGAAGGTCGTAACTTTGGTAAGCACCCGGTAACTCCGTGGGGCGTTCAGACCAAAGGTAAGAAGACCCGCAGCAACAAGCGTACTGATAAATTCATCGTACGTCGCCGTAGCAAATAATTTTAGAGGATAAGCCATGCCACGTTCTCTCAAGAAAGGTCCTTTTATTGACCTGCACTTGCTGAAGAAGGTAGAGAAAGCGGTGGAAAGCGGAGACAAGAAGCCCCTGCGCACTTGGTCCCGTCGTTCAACGATCTTTCCTAACATGATCGGTTTGACCATCGCTGTCCATAATGGTCGTCAGCACGTTCCAGTATTTGTTTCCGACGAAATGGTCGGTCACAAACTGGGTGAATTCGCACCGACTCGTACTTATCGCGGCCACGCTGCTGATAAAAAAGCGAAGAAGAAATAAGGTAGGAGGAAGAGATGGAAACTTTAGCTCAACATCGCCATGCTCGTTCTTCTGCTCAGAAGGTTCGCCTTGTTGCTGACCTGATTCGCGGTAAGAAAGTGTCGCAGGCCCTGGATATTCTGACCTACACCAATAAGAAAGCGGCTGTACTGGTCAAGAAAGTTCTGGAATCTGCCATTGCTAACGCTGAACACAACGATGGCGCTGACATTGACGATCTGAAAGTTGCGAAAATTTTCGTAGACGAAGGCCCGAGCATGAAGCGCATTATGCCGCGTGCGAAAGGTCGTGCAGATCGCATCCTGAAGCGCACCAGCCACATCACTGTGGTTGTGTCCGATCGCTGAGACTCTGGAGACTAGCAATGGGTCAGAAAGTACATCCTAATGGTATTCGCCTGGGTATTGTAAAACCATGGAACTCAACCTGGTTTGCGAACACCAAAGAATTCGCTGACAACCTGGACAGCGACTTTAAAGTACGTCAGTACCTGACTAAGGAACTGGCGAAAGCGTCCGTATCTCGTATCGTTATCGAGCGTCCGGCTAAGAGCATCCGTGTGACCATTCACACTGCTCGCCCGGGCATCGTTATCGGTAAGAAAGGCGAAGACGTAGAAAAACTGCGCAAGGTCGTAGCGGATATCGCTGGCGTTCCTGCACAGATTAACATCGCCGAAGTGCGTAAACCTGAACTGGACGCAAAACTGGTTGCTGACAGCATCACTTCTCAGCTGGAACGTCGCGTTATGTTCCGTCGTGCGATGAAGCGTGCTGTACAGAACGCAATGCGTCTGGGCGCTAAAGGTATCAAAGTTGAAGTTAGCGGCCGTCTGGGCGGCGCGGAAATCGCACGTACCGAATGGTACCGCGAAGGTCGCGTTCCGCTGCACACTCTGCGTGCTGACATCGACTACAACACCTCTGAAGCGCACACCACTTATGGTGTAATCGGCGTTAAGGTATGGATCTTCAAAGGTGAGATCCTGGGTGGTATGGCTGCTGTTGAACAACCGGAAAAACCGGCTGCTCAACCTAAAAAGCAGCAGCGTAAAGGCCGTAAATAAGGAGCGTCGCTGATGTTACAACCAAAGCGTACAAAATTCCGTAAAGTGCACAAAGGCCGCAACCGTGGTCTGGCGCAGGGTACGGATGTTAGCTTCGGCACTTTCGGTCTGAAAGCTGTTGGCCGTGGTCGTCTGACTGCACGTCAGATCGAAGCAGCACGTCGTGCAATGACCCGTGCAGTTAAGCGTCAAGGTAAGATCTGGATCCGTGTATTCCCGGACAAACCGATCACCGAAAAGCCGCTGGAAGTTCGTATGGGTAAAGGTAAAGGTAACGTGGAGTACTGGGTTGCCTTGATCCAACCGGGCAAAGTCCTGTATGAAATGGACGGTGTTCCGGAAGAGCTGGCCCGTGAAGCCTTCGGCCTGGCAGCAGCGAAACTGCCTATCAAAACCACCTTTGTAACTAAGACGGTGATGTAATGAAAGCAAAAGAGCTGCGTGAAAAGAGCGTTGAAGAGCTGAACACCGAGCTGCTTAACCTGCTGCGCGAGCAATTCAACCTGCGTATGCAGGCTGCAAGCGGCCAGCTGCAACAGACTCACCTGCTGAAGCAGGTTCGTCGTGATGTTGCACGTGTTAAGACTTTACTGACTCAGAAGGCGGGTGCGTAATGACCGATAAAATCCGTACTCTGCAAGGTCGCGTTGTCAGCGATAAAATGGAGAAATCCATTGTTGTTGCCATCGAACGTGTTGTGAAGCACCCAATCTACGGGAAATTCATCAAACGTACGACCAAACTGCACGTACATGACGAGAACAACGAATGCGGTATCGGCGACGTGGTTGAAATCCGCGAATGCCGTCCGCTGTCCAAGACTAAGTCCTGGACGCTGGTTCGCGTTGTAGAGAAAGCGGTTCTGTAATACAGTACGCCTTCTCGATATGAATAAACGGCTCAGCGATGGGCCGTTTATTTTTTCTACCCATATCGTTTGAGCGGTGTTATAATGCCGCGCCCCCGATATGGGGCTTTTTTAACGACCTGATTTCGGGTCTCAGTAGTAGTTGACATTAGCGGAGCACTAAAATGATCCAAGAACAGACTATGCTGACCGTCGCCGACAACTCCGGTGCACGTCGCGTAATGTGTATCAAGGTTCTGGGTGGCTCGCACCGTCGCTACGCAGGCGTAGGCGACATCATCAAGATCACCATCAAGGAAGCAATTCCGCGTGGTAAGGTCAAAAAAGGTGATGTGCTGAAGGCGGTAGTGGTGCGCACCAAGAAGGGTGTTCGTCGCCCGGACGGTTCTGTCATTCGCTTCGATGGTAATGCATGCGTTATTTTAAACAATAACAGCGAGCAGCCTATCGGTACGCGTATTTTTGGGCCGGTAACTCGTGAACTTCGTAACGAGAAGTTCATGAAAATTATCTCTCTGGCACCAGAAGTACTCTAAGGAGCGAATCATGGCAGCGAAAATCCGTCGTGATGACGAAGTTATCGTGTTAACCGGTAAAGATAAAGGTAAGCGCGGTAAAGTTAAGAATGTCCTGTCTTCCGGCAAGGTCATTGTTGAAGGTATCAACCTGGTTAAGAAACACCAGAAGCCGGTTCCGGCTCTGAACCAACCGGGTGGCATCGTTGAAAAAGAAGCTGCTATTCAGGTTTCTAACGTTGCAATCTTCAATGCGGCAACCGGCAAGGCTGACCGTGTAGGCTTTAGATTCGAAGACGGCAAAAAAGTCCGTTTCTTCAAGTCTAACAGCGAAACTATCAAGTAATTTGGAGTAGTACGATGGCGAAACTGCATGATTACTACAAAGACGAAGTAGTTAAGAAGCTCATGACTGAGTTTAACTACAATTCTGTCATGCAAGTCCCTCGGGTCGAGAAGATCACCCTGAACATGGGTGTTGGTGAAGCGATCGCTGACAAGAAACTGCTGGATAACGCAGCAGCTGACCTGGCAGCAATCTCCGGTCAAAAACCGCTGATCACCAAAGCACGCAAATCAGTTGCAGGCTTCAAAATCCGTCAGGGCTATCCGATCGGCTGTAAAGTAACTCTGCGTGGCGAACGCATGTGGGAGTTCTTTGAGCGCCTGATCACTATTGCTGTACCGCGTATCCGTGACTTCCGTGGCCTGTCCGCTAAGTCATTCGATGGCCGTGGTAACTACAGCATGGGTGTCCGTGAGCAGATCATCTTCCCAGAAATCGACTACGATAAAGTCGACCGCGTGCGTGGTTTGGATATTACCATTACCACTACTGCGAAATCTGACGAAGAAGGCCGTGCTCTGCTGGCTGCCTTTGACTTCCCGTTCCGCAAGTAAGGTAGGGTTACTGAATGGCTAAGCAATCAATGAAAGCACGCGAAGTAAAGCGCGTAGCTTTAGCTGATAAATTCTTCGCTAAACGCGCTGAACTGAAAGCGATCATTTCTGATGTGAACGCTTCCGACGAAGATCGTTGGAATGCTGTTCTCAAGCTGCAGTCTCTGCCGCGTGATTCCAGCCCGTCTCGTCAGCGTAACCGCTGCCGTCAAACTGGTCGTCCGCATGGTTTCCTGCGGAAGTTCGGGTTGAGCCGTATCAAGGTCCGTGAAGCCGCAATGCGCGGTGAAATCCCGGGTCTGAAAAAGGCTAGCTGGTAATTGTCACCAATTGAATCACGGGAGTAAAGACAGATGAGCATGCAAGATCCGATCGCGGATATGCTGACCCGTATCCGTAACGGTCAGACCGCGAACAAAGCTGCGGTCACCATGCCTTCCTCCAAGCTGAAAGTGGCAATTGCCAACGTGCTGAAGGAAGAAGGTTTTATTGAAGATTTTAAAGTTGAAGGCGACACCAAGCCGGAACTGGAACTTACTCTCAAGTACTTCCAGGGTAAAGCTGTTGTAGAAAGCATTCAGCGTGTCAGCCGCCCAGGTCTGCGCATCTACAAACGTAAAGATGAGCTGCCGAAAGTTATGGCGGGTCTGGGTATCGCGGTTGTTTCTACCTCTAAAGGTGTTATGACTGATCGTGCAGCGCGCCAGGCTGGTCTTGGTGGCGAAATTATCTGCTACGTAGCCTAATCGGAGGAAAAAATGTCTCGTGTTGCTAAAGCACCGGTCGTTGTTCCTGCCGGCGTTGATGTAAAAATCAACGGTCAGGTTATCACGATCAAAGGTAAAAACGGCGAGCTGACTCGTACTCTCAACGATGCTGTTGAAGTTAAACAAGCTGATAATGCTCTGACCTTCGGTCCGCGTGATGGTTACGTGGATGGTTGGGCTCAGGCTGGTACCGCGCGTGCCCTGCTGAACTCAATGGTTATCGGTGTTACCGAAGGCTTCACTAAGAAGCTACAGCTGGTTGGTGTAGGTTATCGTGCAGCGGTTAAAGGGAACTCTGTAAGCCTGGCATTAGGCTTCTCGCACCCTGTTGACCATCAGCTGCCAGCCGGTATCACTGCAGAATGTCCGACTCAAACTGAAATCGTGCTGAAAGGCGCTGATAAGCAGGTGATCGGCCAGGTTGCAGCAGATCTGCGCGCCTACCGTCGTCCTGAGCCTTACAAAGGCAAGGGTGTTCGTTACGCCGACGAA
>NZ_JAFAGS010000137.1 GCF_019237635.1 Pluralibacter sp. | reverse complement strand
TGAACCGGTATTCGCCCTGCGGCGTCAACAACCAGTCAGGGCTTTCGGCATCCTCAAGATGTCCTCCCTTCATCAGCACGGCGCCGCAGCCCAAACCGAGCAGCGCACGCCCTTGCTCCAGCATCTCCTGCTCATTGCGCGCGTGCGCCGCCGCCAGCAGCGCCGCCGCTTCCGGCAGATTCGGCGTAATCAGCGATACCTGCGGCAGCAGACGACGGCGCAACGTCTCTACGGCAGAGGCGGAAAGCAGCGGATCGCCGCTTTTGGCGAGCATGACCGTATCCAGCACCACGTTCTGGATCTGATAGCGGGCGAGGCGCTCCGCTACGGCCTCGACGATATCCGCCTCCGCCAGCATACCGATTTTGGTAGTGTCGATGCGCACATCGCTCAGTACCGAATCCAGCTGCGCGGCGACAAAATCAGGTTCTATACGGTATACCGACTGTACGCCGCGGGTGTTTTGCGCCACCAGCGCGGTGATCACCGAGCAGCCGTAAGCCCCCAGCGCCGAGAAGGTTTTCAGATCTGCCTGGATACCGGCGCCGCCGCTGGGGTCCGTACCCGCGATAGTCAGGGCGTTAATGCGCGTCATGCCTGCACCTGCGCATACAGGGCGTCGACAAAAGCGGCGACAAAGCTTCCCGGCCCACGGCTGTTTGCCGTCGCCACACGCCCGGCGTCCTTCATCATCCCGCAGGCGGCTGCAACGTTATCCATCGGGTCGCCCGGTAGCGCAAGGCTTGCCGCCACCACCGCGGACAGCGCGCAACCAGTGCCGACCACCCGGGTCATCAGCGGGTCGCCGCCGGTCACCATGGTGATGCGCGCGCCGTCGGTGATGTAATCCACCTCACCGGTCACGGCGACAATCGTCGCCCACTGGCGCGCCAGCGCCTGCGCGGCGGGTAACGCTGTCGCCGCCTCATCGGTGGTATCCACCCCGCGCCCGCCGCGGCTCATCCCCGCGAGAGCCAGAATTTCCGAGGCGTTACCGCGAATGGCCGCAGGCTTAAGGGCCAGCAGCTCGCGGCAGAAATCGCTGCGCAGGGTTAATGCTCCGACCGCCACCGGGTCAAGCGCCCAGGGTTTACCCTGAGCGTGCGCGCAACGCACCGCCGCACGCATCGCCTGCGCCCGGTCCCGAGTGAGGGTACCGACGTTGACCAACAGTGCGTCGGCTATGGCGGAGAACTGCGCGGCTTCGTCATCATCGATGACCATCGCCGGGGAGGCGCCAATGGCCAGCAGCACATTGGCGGTAAAGGTTTGCACCACGTCGTTCGTCATGCAGTGTACGAGCGGCGAGTGGGTGTGAAACAGATGGCGAACGTGCGCGAGTTGCGCGGGGCTAAGCAGGTCAGCTTGCATGGTTTGCTCCTGCCAGGTCGTGAAGAAGCGATAACCATGTGATGGTCTCTGACTTCCCTACGCTGGCATTATCCAGATCAGGTGGTACGGGTATTTCTCAGCCTTCGTAAGGAAGGGCACCCCGAGTCATTTAAAACAAAATCAATGCGTTGTGATTAATGCTCCACATTAATCACCGTTCTGGATAGTAATGCCCGCGGGAAGTCTTGTAAACGGCAAAATTCCAATAGCAGTGATACAAATTCGAAGTAGACAATATTGATGCAAATCAATGATAAATAGCTAATAGCGTGAATAACACATTGATTTTGTGATCATCCATAGATTGTGAAAGTTTTCGGAACTTGCTCTCGGAAGTATCACTTACGCTATCAGAACCAGGAGGAGTACGATTGCCGAGCATTCTTAATAATGAAAAGGAGTTTTAGAAATGGCTATACCTGTTTATCTATGGCTTACCGATAATGCAGGAAATCAAGTTAAAGGGTCTGTGGATATCCACGGTAGAGAGGGTTCTATAGAGATTGTGGAACTGATGCACAACGTTGAACTACCTACTGATCCACTAACAGGTAAGATCACCGCTAAGCGTATTCATTGTGATTATGCACTCATAAAAGAACTAGATAGTTCATCACCTTATCTCTATCAAGGCGTATCATCTGGAAGGAAGTTTAAGCAGGCTGTATTGAAGTTCTACCGGATCAACTACAACGGACAGGAAGAAGAATATTTCCGTGTGACTATGGATAATGTGAGGGTGAACGAAATTGAACCATTCATGTTTGATGTCAAAGATCCTATGTTTGAAAAACATAACCATCTAGAGGCATTCTATTTAGCCTATGAAAAAATCACATGGCACTATCTGGACGGTAACATAGTTCACTCTGATTCATGGAACGGTAGCAAGGAGGCGGCGTAATGTCATGGGTTTATAAAGTAAGTTCTCATAGCTTTTATCTTAATGGCACTTATCAATTTGATGGTAAGTATTCTGGTAGACCAGGATTTAAGAATGATTCTGCAAATGAATGTGTAAAAGGTAAAGGCCCACTTCCTAGAGGAACCTATACTATTGGCCCTGCTTTCTACCATAGAAGAACCAGAGCATGGACTATGAGACTTACACCTTATGCTGGTGTTGATATGTGTGGACGTGATGGATTCATGATACACGGTGATAATTCATCTGGTTTGGGTGATGCTTCAGATGGTTGTATCATCCTTAACTTGCCATACAGGAAAGTGATTGCAGCAAGCAGTGATAAAATTCTAGTGGTGGAAGATTAATATGAGGAAATTATTAATTTACTCATTATCAATATTACCTATATTTGCATATGCAAAAGACTACGGATGTGCAGCAGTTGGTCTATCAATGGAATCATCACTGTTTGATGCTTTATCAAAAGATTTAAAAATTGATACATCCACTGTAGATGAAACCAAAGCAAAAGTTGAAGTAATTGACATATCCCCTGTATCTAAAGTCTATGCTAAATATTTAGCAAGAATTGATTATGATAAAGATCCCAGCAAAGATAAAACAGAAGATATGTACAAGGACATTTATCTATCAAGCTACTATGACAATGAGGTAAAATCAATTACAGCAAAATATACTTACACCAATAAAATTGGTAAGAAATCTGTATTTATTGCCTCTAGTCTTATGAACAAAGATGAATGTTCAATTAGATTTAATGGATATATTACATTATCAAGAGAGTTTTAAGTGTATTAGTCGCGACCAGATCTGACATATGACCTTGAAAGGTTGAGAGTTACCGGTTTTGATATGGGTGTCGAATCCTTATACAAAACACGAGGTAACTCTCATGCTTCATACTACCAATCCCGTCATCAAACACAAAGCCGGTTTG
>NZ_JAFAGS010000060.1 GCF_019237635.1 Pluralibacter sp. | reverse complement strand
AGTGTTGACACAAAAAACGACGGCCAGTAGTATTCGCCTCGTTCACACGATTCCTCTGTAGTTCAGTCGGTAGAACGGCGGACTGTTAATCCGTATGTCACTGGTTCGAGTCCAGTCAGAGGAGCCAAATTTAGAAAAGCCTGCTTTCGAGCAGGCTTTTTGCTTTTCTGTATTCCGGAATGCAATGACCGTCAGGTCAGAATCGTCGCCAGTCTTGCCAGCACATCGTTGATGATACTGTCAGGTAGACATTCCAGTCGCTTACCATTCCTGGCCGCCATATCAATCGTTCTCGGTTGATCACAGCGAATCACGCCCGTCGTTTTCGTTCCCGCCCCATCCAGCGACACGGCGAACCCAGCAGTACGGGCAAAGTGTCCGCCATTTGTTATCGGAAGCACCACGGGTAATCGCGTGATTCGGTTAAAGGCTGCCGGAGAAACAATAAGCACTGGGCGTTTCCCGCTTTGTTCATGTCCGGCAGTCGGATCAAGGGATACGAGCCAGATTTCCCCTCTGTCCATTTACAGGAGCTCCTTGCCTACCGCAGGCGCATCAATCCATTCCCGATCTTCTTCGCTTAGTTCGGCGTGCGGTTCGCACTGCACCAGCAGTTCCTCAAGCGAATAATGGGGCTTTTTCTGGGGTTCAATAATCAAGCAGCCATTATCAATGGTCATGCCCACCTCGCTGTCTGTCGACAGCGCCAGCGTTTTCAGCACGGCAGGAGGGACCGCCAGCATGACGGATCCGCCGACCTTTTTCAGGCGAGTGATATACATAGAGCACCTCCGAATATTATATTTTAATATAACATCAACAGCGAGCGGTGCGCAATTTTCAGACAGATTCATTGTGGTTTCCTTAGTTTGACTCAGCGTGAAGAAGGCCTTAATCCATCCGAAGACAGATCCGACAGTTTTCAACGGCGGCATTGCCGGTAAAAAGACGTCCCTTCGGATACATCAGGCGCTTCTCTCAGGTCGTGAAGCATTTCATGCAGGCGGGAGCTTACTTCGCGGCAGCGCAGGCTGATTAGAGAAAACTATTTTTGCAGTTCAAAGGATTATTTCGAATCAGATAAACAAAATGCGGCGCAGGTTCCGGATCGGGCCTACGCCGGGGGGATATCAACAATAGCGCGAAGGCCAAATTTGTTCAGACGCAATGCCCAGCGCTTTAGCAATCAACCTTCCACCTTTGGGCCAGCGCCTTAAAGCGTATTCGCTAACGCAGGAGGCACCAGTCAGGCCTTGTAGGAAAAGATGTCGAGTGACGAGCCTTTTTCCTTTAATCTGACCCATCTGATCGCATCATAACATCACTTCCTCAATCAACCTCACGCCCTCGGTGCTGCGTATCCAGCGTGGGGCGTTGATTTCCGCTGCGAAATATTCCACCAGTTCGGATAACAACCAGTTAAGCATATCCTCCAGTTGCGGCGGAAATGTCCGGCAAAGCAGGAGCTGCGCCAGCGTCTGGCAGTAATCGCACAGCGTATTCGCGTCGGGCGCAAAGCGGGGAAACGTCGCGGGCAGCGTGCCCACGGTCAGGCTGTCCATCAGGTGTGGCGGGATGGGGTCGAACAGACCGGGTTTGAGCAGCGCGAGCGCGGCGGCCAGTCGTCCGCAGAATGCCATGTGCAGCACCGGATCGTCGCACTCCGCCAGGGCAAGCGCGAGTTTGTCGCAGTGGGCGGCGAGGACGGTGAAATCGGTGTCAGCGCTGAAAGGGACGGAGAGTAGTGGGTGTGTCGGGTTGAGGGTTGTAGCCATAAGGCAGCCTCCAGTGAGACAAAATCATTCCCACCACCAGAGGTTCCAATCTCATGGGTGGTGGAACCGAACGGGGTTGGAACTACCGGCCTCACTGACACCGGCGCGCTTTGCAGCGCCCCCGCCCGGCCCCACCATTGAGATGTAGCAGAGCGCACGACACAAAAAAAAGCGCAGACGCGCCTTGTGTCGCCAGTGAAGTCGTTCAGGGTTCCAATCCCGGCACCTGATTTTGCAGATGCGGGTGAAAGATACCGCTTTCAGTCGAAAACGGCAAGGGGAAGTCGTGGAATACAGATCGCAGATTGTTATAAAAATAAACATTAAATATTACACTCGGGATTTGATTAAACATGAAGTTAAATCAGGCAGCACATCCCAGCCAGTTTACGAACTGAGGATACAAGAAAAACACTAACGGAGTTAGTTCTAACCACGCGAAAAGAGCTTTCGGTTAATTACCTAGCATATCTATTTTGCAGTAGTTTTTTTCGGATAAGGTGGCTATTTTATCTAATTCAAATGCATATGTTTTAAATGCCATTGTATATGAACGTAGTGGATAACCATAAAAAATCTCAGTTTTGCTTTTCTCAAAATCAGAAGTAATAAACTCACCGCTAAGGAATTTAACTAAGTCAGTAGGTTTAAATGTCTCACATTCCCAGCAACGATAAACATCATCAGCAACACTAATTCTCCCTGTCTCTAAAAAACCGATTAACTCATTAGCATGCAGCACCTTAATATTGTCATGCTGTAAACCAGATAACGCACGATTTGCATTAATAATTGCATAATGAATTTCCTTAACCAATTCAAGATCAATATTCAGGTTTTTCAAAAACTGCCTAAAATGATGTTTGTCAGAAAGAATTCTTTTAAATTTATTTATCTGTGAAAATCCTTTTTTGATATGACTATACGTATTTCTTAATTCAAAATCATTCACGGGGTGAAAAGGATTCTTGCACTCAAAAAGAAACAGATATCCATCCAGAAATGCAACAACATCAACTTCATCTTTACTATAATTGAAATCTATATTCACTTTAAATCCTTTGGATTTAAAGGCATTATTGACATTCCTAATCATATAATCCCGACATTCGAAAGTTGATAAATGGATTTTTTCACTATGCGCAAAAGATCGTATAAGGTTTGAACATGCAAAAACAGTTGGCAAAATTAAACTACTTTCTCCCATCTTTATAATTGGCTGGTATTGAATGTCAATAACATCACTTTTACTAGAAAAAATAGTGCTAATCTTTCCAATTAAATCTAAGCAGTCTTCACGTGAGCATCCGCATATTTTTTGAAAAATAACAGATAACTCATCTGTTTTAAAAACAGGTAAAACAGAGCGTTTACGTATTAGATATGCTTCAAGAGGTTCATCAATAGTGAGTTTTTTATAAACCTTATGATAAATATAGCTGACATAGTTAAAAAATCTTTGAATTTTAATTATGTCGAACACAGTAAATTGTTTATATAGTTTTTTATTTAAGAAGTCATTATTGTAATTCTCAGCAGTTAATATCTCGAGCATGACGATTTCTTCAAGAAACATTTTTTTGTTGCTGAAAATATTAATCTCTTCGGCATAAGATAGAAATGTGACGAGGAGACGTATTCTTTTGATAGGGAACTCAGACACTTCATAAATATAACTCTTTTCAGACCTCTCGTCAGCAGCCCAAAATTGGTCCATGAAATCATAGAACTTTACCACACGTGCATATTCTTCACTGTTGTAGAATTGAAATTGCTGTGCTTGCCACCTAAGTTCTGTTTTAGTATATCCTTGGCATTTAGCTGTTTCAAAATCCTCATTGTGGATAATGATAGTTTTTGCATTTTTATCAAGGGAAGCAGAATATCCGAAAAAATCTACATTAATTTCCGATTCATTATATCTTTGGATATGATGTGCATAATAAAAATAAGTTTCAAAAACTTCATCACTAATTTTCTCGTCAATATATACTGTTTTTAAAGAATCTGGAAATTCCTGTACTTCTTTATATATTTGAAGAATATATGAGATTGAAGACAGTATTTCTTCCTTACTAGAAAAATACAATCTCTCGCGAAATGAAGTATCTTCCGTTATCTCTACCTTATTAACGTCATGGTATCTAATTTCAGCTAAACAAAGTGCCGTTTTCAGAAAGAAAGGCCTTGACTTAATAAATGATATTATTTTTATCCTCATACTTAAAATGTCAGAAGCTAATAGCAACAAGCCATTCACAGATTTAATATAATCTAGCATATCGTTAGAAAAAAAATTTCTGGCATAAAGATCATTTATCACCTCCATTAATAGCTTTGTTTGATAGCTGTACTTTGAAGCACGGAATGCTCCTTTTTCTTTGATAACATCAAGGGGGTTATCAAAGTCACACATAAATATTATTCTTGCTAGCCCAAAAGATTTTTTGTAATTTTTACTATTAATACTATCCATCAACATTAATACTGCGGATTCTATCAACTTATCCTTTTCTTTTTTCCCATGTGGTAATAGTGCATTAACACTAGAAATTTCTTGAAAAATCTCATCATTATCTATGTTTTTTAAATATAAACATTTAACTTTCTTAAGAATAAAGTCAATCATTTAAACACCCTTATAATTTCACTTCATTGATACTGAATAAAAACGCTTTATAAAAATAATTTCACAACATATTCTGAAAACCATCGCATAGTCAAAAAAATGTTTTATCAGCAAGAATAAAATCCCATCAAGGCGGTAATCAGGACTTTCCCCCCTCTTTACTTACAGACTGCTCCAGATGAGGGCGACGTTCTGTTCCAAGGTTAAAATAGCGTAATCCGTCAAGCTCACAGATAAGCGCCAAGGTAGGTTGCGCAGCCTGAGTCAGAGTATCGTTAAGCCAAGTCGAAAGCATAAAAAAGCCCCATCAGATAAGTGATGAGGCTATTGTCGTCTACTCACCGGATCGTTCAACCGATCATTTCGCTTAACAGATCGGTGTTAGCCTTGGCGGGTTTTTTGCTTTTCTGTCACGCCGGAACCGGCAAGCGAATACCGCTTTGCGCTAGCAGTCCCATCTCGCAAGACATCGCGCATGCCGCACTGACGATTGACATTGCCAACGCGGCGCCGCTCCCTTCGCCAAGACGCAGATCAAGATAGATAAACGGCTCCAGCCCAAGGTGCTCCAGCGCCCGTTTAGCCCCCTTCTCTGCCGAAAAATGGGACGGAATACAGTAGTTTTTCACTTCCGGTGCAATCTGGCAGGCGGCAATTGCCGCGGCATACGAGAGGAAACCGTCTAAAACCACGGGCAGTCCGCATTCGCCAGCACCGAGTATCACCCCGGTCATGCCCACCAGATCATACCCGCCGACCTTAGCCAGAACATCAACCGCATCGCGCGCATCCGGTTTGTTAATGCGTATGGCCTGCCGGACAATGGATTCCTTATGCTGTACGCGGTCCTGCGGCAAATTGGCCCCAATACCCACCACATCATGCGGGTCACAGTCGGTCAGCACGCTGATTATCGCCGACGCGGGTGTCGTATTGGCAATGCCAAGCTCGCCGACGCCAAAGACAGAGATCCCTTCCTGCGCACGTTTTTTAACCAGACCGGCGCTCGCCAGCAGCAGATGTTCGGCCTCCTGACGGGTCATCGCCGGTCCCTGGGCGATATTTCCGCAGCCACGGGACAGTTTAAGGCTGAGCATATTGTCGATGGGTTCACCATCAATGCCGATATCGACAGGCAGTACGGATGTCTGGCTATTGCGGGCCAGCACGCAGACCCCGGTCAGCCCTTTTTGCATATTAACGGCCTGAATCCAGGTCACGTCTTGCGGCGTCGCCGCCACACCCTCGTCAAACACGCCATGGTCGGCGCACATGACAATAATCTCTTTTTGCAGATTATTGAGCTGGTCGATGCCCCACATCCCCGACAGCTGTATTGCCAGGCTCTCCAGCCGACCGAGGCTGTTGGTCGGCTTCACTAAACCATCAATATGCCGGGAGGCCGCCTGCATTTTTTGCTTATCAAGTGGTCTGATGGCCGCCACCAGCTCCGTCAATGTCCCCATCCTCGTTACCCTCACTCTTCAGTTTGCCAAACGCTTCTGCCATTAAATACGCGTAACACCCAAAATCCGCCCCGATTCTCTACGACTGTGTAGGCATCATGCCTGAAAGGGAAATGCCACATTGCCTCAACAGGCATCCCTAACCAGGTCGCCAGCAACAGGCTCAACACGCCCTGATGCGCCACAATCAGCGTGTCTGCGCCCTCTGGCTGTTTACCTGTCTCATCCGCAGCCTGCCTGACGCGCGCGGCAAAGTGAGAGAACGCTTCTCCGCCGTCCGGCGTGGCGTTTTGCCAGTCATCCATCCAGCGCTGCCACGACTGTGGGCTCTCTTTTGCAATGTCGCTGAAATGCCGCATTTCCCATTCGCCAAAATCCAGTTCATTGAGGCGCGAATCAACCTGGAAGCCATCTGCCGCCGGGACGATAAGCCGCGCTGTTTGCTGCGAGCGCTGCAGCTCGCTTACGAAAATCTGCCCAAAAGAAACCCCGGCCAGATATCCGGCAACGCGCTGACTTTGCGCAATCCCCTGCGGCGATAGCGATAAATCGGTGCTTCCGTAAAACACGCCGCTAATGTTGGCCGTTGTTTGGCCATGCCGAACCAGAAATAATCGCATAAATCAGACCCACAAAAGTGCCAGCAGAAAGGTCATTTCCCCGATCTCTTCCATTGCGCCCAGGGTATCCCCCGTCAGCCCTTTCAGTCGACGGCTTAAAAAGGACTTCACGGCGTTGACGACGAGCCAGGTGATGATGCTGGCGATAAGCCCGTGCATCCCCGCCATGCTCCCCACGAGCGCCATCCCGATGCAGGCGGTGATAACGACTTCTTTGCCGCTAATGTGACCGAGATAGGCGTTTGCCATCCCCGCGCCCTCGCGCGCATAGCGCTGTCGGTACATGGCCAGCACCATGCCCGTACGCCCGACAATCGGCGCGCACACCAGCAGCGCAAACAGGGTATTGACCGGCAGATGCGCCAAGGTTACCACCGTAACGACTTTGATAAGGATACAGAATACGATAGCCAGACCGCCGTACGTCCCCAGCCGACTATCGCGCATAATCTCCAGCATACGTTCGCGGGTTCGCGCGGAAAAAACACCATCACAGGTGTCCGCCAGACCGTCAAGGTGAAACCCGCCGGTCAGCAGCACCAGCGCCAGTACCCAGGCGACCGCACCAATATAAACGCCCCCGCCGGTCTGGCTCACCGCCAGATAGCCTGACGCGGCCAGTACGCCCACGATCAGCCCGACCACCGGGAACCAGGGGACGCCACGACCATACTGCGAAAATTCAACGCCATCGCTCCATTTTTCCGGTACCGGAATGCGGGTGATGAACCGCAGCGTCGCCCACAACATTTTTAACGGCATTTAATCTTCACCCCAATACCAGAAACGACCAGCCACACGTCCTGCGCTGCCTGTGCCAGCTTTTGATTCGCCCGCCCGGAAATATCAACAAAATGACGCGCCAGCCGATTTTCCGGCGTAACGCTCATCCCCAGCTCATTCGTCACAATATAGACAGGCGCCGCCGACTGCTGGCATGCCGCAATCAGGTCATCCACCTGCTGTTGCAACACCTCTTCAAGCGCAGAGAAATCGAGCGTGTCCGGCGAAGCGCCGCCGCTGGCCTCATAGAGCAGGTTTGCCAGCATGGTGGTGATGCACTCCAGCACGACGCCTTCCCCAGGCTGTACCTGGTGGCGAATAACGTCGCCCAGACCGCGATACCCTTCCCAGGTCCGCCAGTGCGGCGGTCGCTGAGCGCGATGCTTGTCGACACGCAGCGCCATTTCGTCATCCGTGATAACGGACGTCGCAATATACAGAACGCGTTCACACTGCTGAGCCGCCAGCTGTTCGACGTGCGCGCTTTTCCCGCTGCGCGCGCCCCCGGTGACTAAAATCATGCCACTTCCTCCTGATGCTCCTGCATTATTTTATAAATTTTTTGAATATCAATATGATCTCTCATGGCGCTTGCTAATATATCAAACTGTTGAGCCTTCCAGGCCGCATAATCCACCGCCACATCCAGCGGCGCTAATCCTTTGCGCTGACGTAAACCATCGATCATGGCGCGTGTGAAAATATCGTTATCGAACAGGCCATGGAGATACGTCCCGATGACCTGCCCGTCATCGCTGATGGCGCCGTCCGCTATGCGCTCGCCATTTTTTTCCAGAAACAACGCCGGGCGACAGCCGGATGCCAGCTGCGTCTCGCCCATATGTATCTCATAACCTTGCACGACGGTGCCTGATGCCGCATTCAGCCACTCCGGCAGCGATACCACCATCTGCGCTGAGACCTGCGTCGTGGTTTTATGCTGCGCGAAATGGGTCACAGTATTGAGCAGCCCCAGACCAGGCTGCGTCCCCAGCCCCGACTCCACCTCATCAATAATGGTTTCGCCCAGCATCTGATAGCCGCCGCAAATCCCCACGATGGGCACGTCCTGACGATGGGCCTGCAGCACGGCATGCGCCATACCGCTTTCCCGCAGCCAGACCAGATCGCCCAGCGTATTTTTACTGCCCGGCAAGATAACCAGGTCAGCGCCCACCAGCTCTTGCGGGTGACGAACATAGCGCACGCGGACATCCGGCTGCGCCGCCAGGGCATTAAAATCGGTGAAATTGGAGATATGCGGTACCTGCACCACGGCAATATCGATATCGCGCTGCGCGGTTCGCCGATATTTCCCTTTTTGCAGCGCCACGCCGTCTTCGTCTTCCAGATCGACATCCAGCCACGGCATCACCCCCAGCACCGGTACGCCGGTCAGGTTTTCAATCTGCTCGATACCGGAATACAGCAGCGCCACATCGCCGCGGAATTTATTGATGATCACGCCTTTTACCCGCGCCCGCTCACTGTCGTGCAGGAGCGCCAGCGTGCCGTAGATAGACGCAAATACGCCGCCTCTGTCGATATCCGCCACGAGGATCACCGGGCACTGCGCCATCTCCGCCATCCCCATGTTGACAATATCGCGATCGCGCAGGTTGATCTCCGCCGGGCTGCCCGCGCCCTCCAGCACCAGCACATCGTACTGCTGGGCCAGGCTGCGGTAGACCGCCTGAATCTGCTCGCGCAGACGCGGTTTATACTCGTGATAGCTGACGGCGTCCATATCGGTCGCCACCTGCCCCATCAGCACGACCTGCGCTTTGCGATCGCTGGTCGGCTTTAACAGCACCGGGTTCATCCGCACGTCCGGCGTAATTCCCGCCGCTTGCGCCTGGAAAATCTGCGCACGACCCATCTCTTTGCCATCGGGCGTGATGCCGGAATTGAGCGCCATGTTCTGCGACTTAAACGGCGCGGTCCGCAGGCCATCCTGATAAAAAATACGGCACAGTCCCGCCACCAGCACGCTTTTGCCGACGTCAGACGCTGTTCCCTGCAACATGATTGCCTGCGTCATGAGGCCTCCTTTATTACGTTTTCTTGTCGCATACGGCTGAAAAATTCATCTTCTGTTTTGCATAACGGCAGCCCCAGCTGCGCATGCAGTTTAACCAGCCAGGGTTGTGTTAACCCGGCCTGTTCAATCAGTTCAGTACGGGCGAAAACCTCGCCCGGCGCGCCGTGCGCCAGCACTTCGCCATGATGCAGGACGTAAACGGCATCGCTGACTTCGTAAATCAGGTCGATATCATGGCTGGAGATCACCACATGGTTCCCCTGCGCCACAATTCGCTTGATTACCTCAATCATCTGCGTGCGCCCGGAAGGGTCGAGACCTGCTGTTGGCTCATCCAGCAAGAGATATTTCGCCCGCAGCACTAACGCCCCGGCGATAGCCACCCGTTTTTTCTGTCCGTGGCTCAGGCACTGGATCGGCTGTTGGCGAAAGTGCTGCGCGTCGACCAGCGTCAGCGCATCGTCGATACGCCGGGCGATTTCCGGCTCCGCCACGCCCAGGTTGCGCAGACTGAAGGCGATATCGCTGTCGATATCGGTATAAAAGATTTGCTGATCGGGGTCCTGAAACACCGTCGCCACCTGTTGACGTAACGCCAACAGGCCGCGTTTGCTGTAATCCAGCGGTTTTCCCTGCCACAACACCGCCCCCTGCTGCGGCCGTAGCAATCCGCTCAGGTTCATAAACAGCGTGGATTTCCCGCAGCCGTTGGCTCCTACCAGCCCGGTAACGGCGTGCGGCGTAAAGTCCAGCGTTAACCCTTTAAGAACCTGCGCCTCCTGATAGCGAAACCAGAGATCGACGGTAGCAAGCATGGTGCGATTCCTTACAGGTGAAAATCACCCTGATACAGTTTGATATCAAGCACAGTGGCCATCTGCTGATAGCGGATCAGCACCCGGGTAAACAGCAATCCAACCAGCATCGCCAAAGAGCGGTAGCCTTTCGGCAGGCTACGATAACCAAAACGCAGCGTCTGCGCGCGGTGAATAGCCAGCGCTTCGTCTAACAGAATAAAAATAAAGCGCCAGGTCAGCAGAATTTGTTCGGTAAGCAGTCGCGGCACGCGCGCCCGCTTGAGCAGCACAATCAGCTGCGGAAACGGCAAGTTCAGCACCAGCCAGAACGTCGCCGCCAGCGCGGCCAGGCTGCGCCAGAAAGTTTCATTGGCGGTAACCAGCCCTGAGGAGGTGATCCCCAACCAGTAGCGCCCAATCGGAACACTCGCTGCCAGCGTATGCGGGTCGCGGCTGACGCTAAAGAGAATCGTCAGCACCCCGACTAACAGGAAACCAAACGGCAGCGCCATCCAGCGACACCAGCGCCAGAAGGTGATACGCAGCAGCCAGCAGGTCAGCGCGGCGGTCAGCGCCAGCTCAATACCCTGCCCTAACGGCGGCAGGGTAAACGCCAGGGTCATCAATAGCAGCCAGAGCAGAAATTTGCGCTCTGGTGCGACGTGAAACCAGCGGCTCTGGTAGCTAAGCCTGTCAAGCCCGGTCATCACGGCGCTGTCTACCTTTGGTGTAGCCCAGAATATAGAAAATCACCGCGGCGCCCAGCGACCCCTGTAGCGTAAACAGCAGACTTTCAATTTCACCACTGGCGGGTTCATACAGCGGCGTGAACCACGGCTTGTAATGCGGCGCCACCACCTGGATCTGACTTTCGGCTTCTCCATCCGAGCCGCCAAACTCACCGCCATGATCAATAAAGAACGGCAAGATAACCAGGGCAATCACCATCGCCAACAGTATCAGCATCTTTTTCATTTCAGTGTCCTTGTGCGGTAATTAGTTGGCGTTTGGTCAACTGGTCGTAGATCATCACGGTCAACAGCCCCTCGGCGATAGCAATGGGGATCTGCGTCAGGCAGAAAATACCCATGAACTTCACGATAGAGCCCGTGGCACCTGCCGTCGGATCCGGGAAAGCCACACCCAGCTGCACCGACGTGACAAAATAGGTCACTAAATCCGCCAGCATGGCGCACAGGAATACCCCGACATCACGACGGATCCCGGCGCGGCAGGCCATTTTCCACACCATATACCCGACGACCGGACCAATCACCGCCATCGACATGCCGTTCGCGCCAAGCGTCGTTAACCCGCCATGCGCCAGCAGTAGCGCCTGAAACAGCAGCACGATGGCGCCGAGGATGGCGACAACGCCAGGCCCAAACAGGATAACCGCCAGCCCCACGCCGGTGGGATGCGAACAGCTGCCGGTTACCGATGGGATCTTCAGCGCCGACAGCACGAAAATAAACGCCCCGCACAGCGCCAGCAGGACTTTCTGGTGGCTGTCCTCCTGCACGATGCGGCGCAGGCGCACCAGCCCGTACCACAGACACGGTAAAAAGAGCAGCCACCACGCCAGCGCCCACATCGGTGGTAAAAATCCCTCCATGATGTGCATCGCGAATGCTTGCTCCGGCACCACCATCAGCAATAGCGCCGCCGCCAGGCCGCTGAATGACAGCCGTTTCAGCTGTTGTTCGAGTTTCATTGGGCATACTCCCACTGTTTGTTGACCAGAATGGTCGAGAAATACGGTAACGGTTGGTCGTCTTCAACCTCATTGAGATGCCGCCAGCACTGCTCGCCGGGGAGCGTGGCTTCGGACATCATCAGCGCGCAGTCCAGTAACCCGGCCTCTCCCAGCAGCGCTTTGATACGCGCAAAACGGCCATAGACCTTCATCAATACCAGGCTATCGTGTTGTTGTAGCGCCTGTGCGATTTCCGCTTCCGGCGCGGTACAGGCGATCACCGCCAGCGACTGCTGCTCCATCGCCAGCGGCGTTTTAGAACGGGCGGCGATGGCGGCAAAGGAGGTCACGCCGGGGACAATTTCCAGCCAGTCCGGACTGCCGATACGCTGAAGTAAGAACACCCAGGTGCTGAACAGCATGGCGTCGCCGAGCGTGATAAACCCGACCTGTTTTCCGGCCTTCACCTCGCTGACCAACGCGGCGGCCACCTCGTCCCACACCGCTTCTTTTTCAGCACTGTCGGCGCTCATGGGAAAATGACAGCAGCGGATTTCAGTCTGCTCGCCGACATACTCACGGACAATAGAGAGCGCCAGGCTATCGCCGCCTTTGCGCCCCGCCGGGGCGTAAAGAATATCCAGCGCGCCAAGAATTCGGGACGCGCGAACGGTGATCAGGTCGCTGGCGCCCGGCCCGGTGCTCAGAGCATACAGTTTGCCGCTCATGCCGCTTCCTCCATCGCCACGCTCAGCGCCTGCTGTAAATGGGCGACAAACATCGCGCGAACCGCCGGGTTTTCCCCCAGGCCACTCAACCACGGCGTCGCCGGGATCCCGGCGGCGTTAAATAACGTTTTCCAGGAATCCTCTTCATCAGACGCCATATCGTTGATCGCGTGATCGCCCGCCACCAGCATCAGCGGCATCAGGTGCACGGCGGTGACGCCTTCTTTACGGAGGCTTTCAATCAGGATATCGACCTCCGGATAGCTCTCTACCGCGCCGACGCGGGCCGGGAAGCCCTGCGCCATCATCATGTGGTCAAGGCAGGCATAAGCCGCAAAAGCGTGATGGCTGGCGCCGTGGCCCATAAACACCACTTTTTCCGTTGTCCCGAGTGTTGGCATCTGCTGTTGCAACGCCCGCATCAGCTGCGCGTAATCGTCGTGACTGCTCAGTAGCGGCACACCCAGCGTCAGACGGGCGAACAGCGGGCGCAGACTCTGCACTTCACGGACGATTTTTTCGTATTCATCGCCGTTAATGATGTGCAGAGACTGAATCGCCACATCCTGATATCCCTGATCCGCCAGCTTTTGCAGCGCCTGCAGCGGGGTATCTGTCTCAATGCCATCGCGCCGTTTGAGCTTGCGAATGATCATCCCGGAGGTGAACGCCCGAAACAGGTCGCGGTCGGGGCAACTTGCCGCCAGCGCACGCTCGCAGGCCACAATGTTTTTCTCACAGGTATCGTGATAGCTGGTGCCAAAGCTGACCACCAGAAGCGCTTTTTTCATCTCTTACTCCTTAAGCAGCGGCCAGCCAGCGCGTCAAACGCTCGGCAAATGCGGCCTGACTTTCCAGTAACTCGTCTCCCGTCACCAACGGCGCCGGGCGTGTAATCACGATGCAGGGGATGCCTGCATCCAGACAGGGTTGCACCTTTTCCTGATAACCGCCTTCCGCACCGGAAGCTTTGGTTATCACGACGTCGGCCCGGCACTGACGATAAAACGCGGCGTTAAACTCAGCGCTGAACGGCCCGCACAGAGCGAAGATCTCTGCAACGCCAAAACCGAGACTTGCACACTGTTCAATCACATCGGGCACGGGCAACACGCGAGCCAGCAATGTTTTCTCCGGCAGTCCCGCGCGCCAGCGCGCCAGATCCTTACTGCCGGTGGTCAGCAGCACGCGTTCGCCGAATCGCCGCGCGACATCGCAAGCGGTGTCAATTCCCGGCACGCTGTAGAGCAACGGATGCGTCAGCGTGCTGAGTTGTTCAGGACGCTGATAGCGGCTTAGCAGCACCCCCGCCGTTTCACAGGCCGCCACGATGTTGCGACTCACCATCTCGGCATACGGGTGCGACGCGTCAATCACCCAGCGGGTCGCGTTTTCCGTAAGCCAGGCAACCATCTGTTCCTGCTCCATGCGGCCACAGCGCACCTGTCCTTTAATGCCGCCTGCCAGTCGCTGCCCGGTCGGCGTCGCCACCGACAGGGTATACGCCACATTGGCCGCATCCAGTTGCTGGCAAAGCGCGCGGGCATCGCTGGTGCCGCCCATGACCAGCACCTCGCCGTAGCTCACAGCGCGTAGCCCCGCGGGGTGATCATCAGCCCATCCTGCACGTAAGTGGCCCGGTTGCCGACAATTACCAGGCTGGTCATATCCACCGGTTCAAAATCCATGTCACCCAGCGTGGTCAGCCATTTTTCCTGCTTTTTACGTCCGGCGGACTTCACCACGCCCACCGGCGTTTGCACGTTTTTACTGGCACCGAGCAGCTCAAACGCGCGTGCCAGGTGCCCTTCACGCCCCCGGCTGCGCGGGTTATAGAAACAGATAACAAAGTCCGCTTCTCCGGCGGCAATAATGCGTTTTTCAATGACCGGCCACGGCGTCAGCAGATCGCTTAAGCTGATGTGGCAGAAGTCGTGCATCAACGGCGCGCCGAGCAGTGACGCTGCGGCGATGCTGGCCGTCATGCCGGGAATCAGCCGGACTTCAACCTCCAGCTTCTGTTTGCTGACCAGCTCCAGCACCAGCCCCGCCATGCCATAAATACCGGCATCGCCGCTGCTGATCAGCGCCACGTTGTGCCCGGCCTGCGCCAGTTCAATCGCCGCCTGACAACGTTCAATCTCTTTGCACATGCCGGTTTTGATCACCTGCTTGTCGCCGGTAAAGGCTTTCACCAGATGGGTATAGGTTTTGTAGCCAACAATGATTTCTGCCGCCTGCAGTGCGTCTACGGCTTCCATGGTCATCATGGCCTGCGAGCCAGGGCCAATTCCAATTACGGTTAACATCAGTGTGAAACTCCCAAAGTAATAGTGACGCCCTGTTCACGCAGGGTTTCGCCTAACAGTTGCCCATCGCTCAGCAGCCAGGCTGCCGGGCCGGAGACGCTTCCTACCCCCACGGTTTGACGGACAAACGATGACGCAGGGAAGCGATGTTCGTGCTCGCGCAGCACGTCAGCGGTAAAGGTTTCAAACGGCACGCGCCAACAGGAGGCAAGCTGAATCAACCCCGCTTCATCTTTCTTCAGCGAGACGCTGCCGATCGCTTTCAACGCCAGCGGATCGAACTGTTGGGCTTCAAACTGGCGTGTCAGCAACGCGGTCAGTAGCGGGAACGGCGTATCACGGCGACAGCCAATTCCGGCTACCACGCGCTGGGGCACCAGCTTCCAGTGCGGCACAGGAATGTCAGGTAATTCGTTACGCAACGTGATACACACCAGCGCATCCAGTTCGGGAAGCTGCTGCAAATCAGTCACGGTGATAAATCCCCGGCGATCGCAATGGCTGACGTCATCGTCAAGCCCGGCATCCCACCACAGCCCCACCCGCTGATCGCTGACCAGCATCTGATTGACGCTTTTGACCGCCGCCCGGAAGTCGTTCATCCGGGCATTCAACTGGAACGCAAGAGTATCCAGCGCCGCCATTTCGTTAACGTCAGTGGCAGTGGTGATAACCGGGTCGGCGCCCAGCATGCCCGCCAGAAAGCGGGTTAACGCGTTTGCACCGCCGGCATGCCCTGAGAGCAGGCTGATAACGTGCTGCCCGCGCTCATCGATCACCACCACCGCCGGATCGCTGCATTTGTCGTTGATCAACGGCGCCAGTACGCGCACGGCAATTCCGGTAGCGCCAATAAAAATCAGCGCCGAATAGCTGGCGAATGCGTCGCGGGCCGTCCGGGTAAATCCGCCGTCAAACGGCATAAAACCGTCTTCCAGCAGCTTTTCACTGGTGAAACAGGTTAACGGCAGCATTGCCGCCAGACGTTTCGCCAGCCGCACGCCGCCCGGCGTCAGGCAAAACAGCGCGATAGCGTCAGGCCTTACGGTATTCATGACTAAAATCCGCGGCATAGAGTTTTGAGTAGTGATACTCCCGCCCCAGGAAATTCCCCACCAGAATGAGCGCCGTTTTACGGATCCCCGCATCGCGCACTTTATCTGCGATATCTGCAAGCGTGCCGCGCACGGTCTGGCTTTCCGACCAGGTGGCTTTATAGATAACCGCCACCGGCGTGCTGGCCGGATAGCCGCCCTCAACCAGCCGTTCCGCCACCCGATGAATGCGCTGGACCGAGAGATAAATCGCCATGGACGTCTGATGGCTGGCGAACGACTCCAGCTGTTCACGCTCCGGCACCGGCGTACGGCCTTCAAGGCGGGTGATAATCAGGCTCTGCGAGACTTCCGGAACGGTGTACTCAACGCCGAGTTCTGCCGCCGCACCGAGGAAGGCGCTGACGCCCGGCACCACCTGCCAGGCGATACCGCGTTTGGTCAGCTCTTCGCCCTGTTCACGCACCGAGCCGTAAAGCGAGACATCCCCCGTTTGCAGACGTACCACCGTTTTTCCGGCTTTTACGCCAGTTTCCATCAAATCAAGAATCTGTTCTAAATGGAGTTCCGCGCTGTCGTGGCACTCCGCCCCTTTCGGGCAATATTCCAGCAGTTCGGTATTGATAAGCGAACCAGCATAAATGACCACCTGCGCCTGCTGTAACAACCGGTACCCCTTGAGGGTAATCAGCTCGCGGTCGCCAGGACCGGCGCCGACAAACCACACACAACGGGGATCAAACGTCTCAGACATGGTGTTCTTCCTTCTGACAGGCGATAACAAAAACGGGATTATTCGGTTTGAAATAGTGGCCGCTGCCGAGCGAGGCGAAGGTTGATACCTGCATTTGCAGACAATCCACGTCCTGCACGTCAATCTGCTGTAGATGCGCCAGCGCGGCAGTAAGGTTTTCCATCAGGATAAAGGTCATCACCAGACGACCGCCGGGATGCAGTTGGCGCATGGACCAGTCGATGAGCTGCGTCAGATGACCGCCACTGCCGCCCATAAACACCGCATCGGCTTTTTCAGCCACCGACACCGGCGCGACGCCCGGCAGAATGTCGATGTTGCTACAGGCAAACTGCTGGCGGTTTTCTTCAAGCAGCCGCAGAGCCGCCGGGTTACGCTCGATGGCCGTCACGTGCAGTGAAGGAAATTGCAGCGCGGCTTCAATCGACACGCTCCCGGTCCCCGCCCCAACGTCAATCAGGTGGCGGGCGCGGTGCAGCTCCAGTTTTGCGAGGGCCAGCGCGCGTACGGCTTCTTTGGTCATCGGCAC
>NZ_JAFAGS010000176.1 GCF_019237635.1 Pluralibacter sp. | reverse complement strand
CTGTGGGATATGGACCAGCCGTCGCAGCCGACGCTTGCAGATATCACCATCGACGGCAAAACCGTACCGGTTATCTATGCCCCGGCGAAAACCGGCAACATCTTCGTGCTCGACCGCCGCAACGGTCAGCTTGTCGTTCCCGCACCGGAAAAACCGGTACCGCAGGGCGCGGCGAAAGGCGATCGCGTAAGCCCGACGCAGCCGTTCTCAGCGCTGACCTTCCGCCCGACAAAAGATCTGACCGGGGCGGATATGTGGGGTGCCACCATGTTCGACCAGTTGGTATGCCGCGTCATGTTCCACCAGATGCGCTATGAAGGCATCTTCACACCGCCGTCTGAGCAAGGCACGCTGGTCTTCCCAGGCAACCTCGGGATGTTCGAGTGGGGCGGTATTTCAGTTGACCCGAACCGTCAGGTAGCGATCGCCAACCCGATTGCGCTGCCGTTTGTCTCTAAACTGATCCCACGCGGCCCGGGCAACCCGATGGCGCAACCAAAAGACGCTAAAGGTAGCGGTGCCGAATCCGGCATTCAGCCGCAATACGGTGTACCGTTTGGCGTCACGCTGAACCCGTTCCTGTCGCCACTCGGCCTGCCGTGCAAACAGCCGGGCTGGGGCTATATCTCGGCGCTGGATCTGAAAACCAACCAGATCGCGTGGAAAAAACGTATCGGTACGCCGCAGGACAGTCTGCCGTTCCCGATGCCGATTAAACTGCCGTTTACGCTGGGGATGCCGATGCTGGGCGGCCCGATCTCCACCGCGGGCAACGTGCTGTTCGTCGCCGCAACCGCAGACAACTACCTGCGGGCGTACAACATGACCAACGGGGAAAAACTGTGGGAAGGCCGTCTGCCTGCCGGTGGGCAAGCGACGCCGATGACCTATGAAGTGAATGGCAAGCAGTATGTTGTCATCTCGGCCGGGGGGCATGGCTCGTTTGGGACAAAGCTCGGCGACTCTATTGTCGCGTATGCGTTGCCTGACGACGTGAAGTAATGTTATAGCCCGTTGGCGCTTACGCTTACCGGGCCTGTAAATGCGTTGCCGGATAAGGCGCAACCGCCATCCGGCAATGTATCAAACGGTAAACCCGAGCATCATCCCGGTATCTTCATGTTCCAGCAGATGACAATGCGCCATATACATATGCTCCTTCGGCGCGTCGTGGTCGAACTTCACCAGCACCTCGCTCACGCTGCCCTCTACCCGCACGGTATCTTTCCAGCCGGAACGGTGCGCCGCAGGCGGTTTGCCATTTTCTGACAGGATACGGAACTGCGTACCGTGGATATGGAACGGATGCAGCATCATGTCCCCTTCCCCGGAAATCACCCAGCGCTCGAACTGCCCTTTACTGGCGGCAAACATCGGCGCATCCATATTGAACGCCTGGCCGTTAATTTTGTTCGCATTGTGGAAGTCAAAACCATCACCGCCGTGATTCATATGGCCCATACCGCCCATGTTCATGTTGCCGTGATCCATCCCACCCTGCCCCATATGCCCCATCATGCCGCCGTGCTGCATCATTCCGGACATCGCCTGGTCGCCGTACTTCTTCATCAGCGCCTGCATGCCCATCATGTCGAGCATCGGGTCCATCGACAGCTGGAGCTTACGCTGCGTCAACCCGTCGAGCGACGGCAGCGCCGGGAGGGTAGCGAGCTGGTCCGGTAGCGTAGCGGACGCCGGGACCAGCACCGGCTGGATGCGCATCACGGGATGCGCTTTATCAAACGGCGCCACCGCCATCCCCATCTGGGTCACCGGCAGCGTCACCAGATCAAAGGCTTTACCGTCGCTGATATCCACCAGCACTTCAAAACGCTCGCCCATCAGCATCGGCAATTCCGTCACCTTCACCGGTTCGGCCAACAGGCCGCCGTCGCTGGCGATCACGTACAGAGGACGATTGTCGCTGGCCGCGAGGTTCAGCGAACGCGCATTGCAGCCATTGAGCAGTCGCAGGCGCAACCAGCCTTTCGGCGCGGCATGTTGAGGATAAATCGCGCCGTTGGTCAGCAGCGTATCGCCAAACCAGCCGACGGCGGCGGTCATCATATCCAGTTGATAATCAATCTGCCCGTCGCTGCCGAACTGCTTATCCTGAATAATGACCGGTATGTCATCAATGCCCCACTGCTTAGGCAGCAACAGCGCGCTAATCTGCGGGTCTTCAATCAGCACCAGTCCCGCCAGGCCCATCGCGACCTGGCGCCCGGTTTTGCCGTGCTGATGCGGGTGGAACCAGCAGGTTGCCGCCTGCTGAGTGGGGGTGAACGTGACGGAGCGGGAGGCGCCGGGTTTGATTATCCCCTGCGGACCGCCGTCGACGTCGCCGGGGATTTCAAGGCCGTGCCAGTGAAGGGTGGTCTCTTCCGCCAGCTGATTGCGAATCTCGACCGTGACCGGTTTCCCCTGTTGCAGCCTCAGCGCCGGGCCTAAAAGGTTGCCGTTGTATCCCCAGGTGGTGGCCGTCTTCCCCCCGAACGATGTCGTCCCGCGCTGCACCGTCAACGTCACGCTGTTGCGGGCATCGGGCGTCAGGATCGTGGGTATTGGCAGAACCGGACGTTCGGCGGCCAATACGTGGCGGCTCCACAGCGGTAATGCGCTGGCGACCCCGACGGCGGCGGCCAGTTTGATAAATTCACGACGTTGCATCTTCACTCCCTTTTTCGTCTGCAGGCGAATTAATGAGCTTAAACCCTCCCCTTACCGGAAGGTCAAGAAAAAGCGCAATAAGAAAGCTCTGCGCTACGTTATGAAGTATGCTAACGTTGTTTTTCCTGGATGCATTGGTAAATAAGATGAAGACGTTTTTCAGAACTCTGGTACTCGGATTGCTGTTTATTTTTTCCAGCAACAGCTATGCGTTAAGCGAATCCGAAGCCGAAGATATGGCCGATCTGACGGCGGTATTTGTCTTTCTGAAAAACGACTGTGGCTACCAGAATTTACCCAATGGCCAGATTCGGCGTGCTTTGGTCTTTTTTGCCCAGCAAAATCAATGGGATCTGAGCAACTATGACAGCTTTAACATGAAAGCGCTCGGCGAGGACAGCTACCGCGATCTCAGCGGCATCCGCATCCCAACCTCCACCAAATGCAAAGCGCTGGCGCGCGATTCGCTGAGCCTGCTGGCCTACGTGAAATAAGCGCCTGACGACGCAACCCCAGGACCGCCTTGTTGAATAGCGCCATAATTGGCTACTATGCTATGCCTGTAGTCAACAGGCGTTAAAACAGGAGGTCGACACGATGGCCGAAAACACGCGCTGGCATGAAACGCTGCACGACAAGTTTGGTCAATATTTTGCCGTTGATAACGTGCTCTATCACGAAAAGACCGATCATCAGGATCTGATCATTTTCGAAAACGCCGCATTTGGGCGCGTCATGGCGCTGGATGGCGTGGTGCAAACCACCGAGCGGGACGAATTTATCTATCACGAAATGATGACCCACGTTCCGCTGCTGGCGCACGGCCACGCGAAGCACGTGCTGATTATCGGCGGCGGCGATGGCGCGATGCTACGCGAAGTCTCACGTCACCCAAACATCGACACCATTACCATGGTGGAAATCGATGCAGGCGTGGTCGCTTTCTGTCGCCAGTATCTGCCCAACCACAACGCAGGCAGCTATGACGATCCGCGCTTTCAGCTGGTGATCGACGACGGCGTCAATTTTGTTAACCAGACGACGCAAACGTTTGATGTGATTATCTCCGACTGCACCGATCCTATCGGTCCTGGCGAGAGTCTGTTTACGTCGGCGTTTTATGAAGGCTGCAAGCGCTGCCTGAACCCGGGCGGGATTTTTGTCGCACAGAACGGCGTCTGCTTCCTGCAACAGGATGAAGCCATCGACAGCCACCGTAAACTCAGCCACTATTTTAGTGACGTCAGCTTCTACCAGGCGGCGATTCCGACCTACTACGGCGGGATCATGACCTTTGCGTGGGCGACGGATAACGACGCGTTGCGCCATTTGTCGACGGAAATCATTCAGGCCCGCTTCCATCAGGCCAACCTGAAATGCCGTTATTACAGTCCGGCTATCCACACCGCCGCTTTTGCCTTACCCCAATATTTGCAAGACGCGCTCGCCACACCGTCGTCCTAAGGAGATGATAATAAATTGAAAAAACTAAAACTGCATGGCTTTAACAACCTGACAAAAAGTCTGAGTTTTTGTATTTACGATATCTGCTATGCCAAAACAGCAGAAGAGCGCGACGGTTACATCGCTTATATCGATGAACTGTATAACGCCAACCGTCTGACAGAAATCCTGTCGGAAACCTGTTCTATTATCGGTGCGAATATCCTTAACATCGCCCGCCAGGATTATGAGCCTCAGGGCGCCAGCGTCACTATTCTGGTGAGCGAGGAGCCCATCGACCCTAAACTTATCGACACCACCGAGCATCCCGGCCCGCTGCCGGAAGCGGTTGTGGCTCACCTCGATAAAAGCCACATCTGCGTGCATACCTATCCCGAAAGCCATCCTGAAGGCGGCTTGTGCACGTTCCGCGCGGATATCGAAGTCTCAACCTGTGGCGTCATTTCACCGCTGAAAGCGTTGAATTACCTGATTCATCAGCTTGAGTCGGATATTGTGACGATTGATTACCGCGTGCGCGGTTTTACCCGTGACGTCAACGGGATGAAGCACTTTATCGACCACGAAATCAACTCCATCCAGAACTTCATGTCCGAGGACATGAAAGCGCTGTACGACATGGTGGACGTTAACGTTTATCAGGAAAATATCTTCCATACCAAGATGTTGCTTAAAGAGTTCGACCTTAAGCACTACATGTTCCATACCAAACCGGAAGATTTAAGCGACGAAGAGCGCAAGGTCATCACCGACCGGCTCTGGAAAGAAATGCGCGAGATTTACTACGGCAGCAACATGCCAGCCGTGTAAGCCCGCCGGAGCAGGGATGCCCGCTCAAAAAGCGTTCTGTTTCAGTTCGATCGCTATCGACGTGACCGGACGATTATCCTCCAGCACCCTCAGTACCGCTTCCCCAAGACGACGTCCGACTTCTTCATGATCGACCGTGAACAAACACCTTGATGTCATCACTCGTGAAGAAAAATCACTGCTGGCTACCGCACAGAGCATCCGAGTTTCATTTACCTTGCAACCCGGTAATGAAGCCAGATAATGATTTGCCCCCATCAGGAGGAAATCATTGATAAAAATAATGAAGTCTGGTTTTTCTTTCTGCTGCATAAACTGTCTTGCCGCCTCTTCACCGGACGATTCGGCGACCGTGCCGAAAAAGGTTAATCCCTCATCCAGCAACAGAGCATTCACTCGCATTTCCTGCTGACAGCCCTGCAGAAACTGCAGGCCGTGCATACTGTCCGGGCCGAGTGTCGCAACAGCTATCCGCCTCGCGCCTTTATGCAGAGCAAAACGCACACACTGCCGCCCCATCTCTTCATGATTAAAATCCACCCAATTAAAATGCCCCTCCAACGCACGGCTTTGTCCCATGGTTACAAAAGGAAAATTCAGCGCATCAAGCAAAGCAATACGCTCATCATCAATCCGCGTATCGGTGAGAATAATCGCATCAGCCCGATTTTGTTCGACGATCTTTTGCAACATCTGACGCTCCCCCTGCCGATCGGTCGCAAGGTGAATGACCGGATCTATATCCTGTGCTTTCAGTGTCGATTGCAAACCTCTGGCAATACGCATAAAGAATGATGCGGTATAGATATTACCGCTATCTGCCGCAGGGAGCATAAGCGCGACGGTTCCTGTTTTACCGCTACGCAAATAACGAGCAGATGCATTAGGTCGGTACCCTAGCCGCTCCGCCGCGTCTTGCACCTTCTTACGGGTATGGCTACTAATGTCATTTTTATTATTAAGCGCTTTCGAAACTGTCGCTGTGGAAAGATTCAGAAAATCCGCCAGTTCTTTAATATTCATCTTTTATGGATTAATTTGCTTTCAACAAGGATATTTCTGCCAATTTAAATCATTAGCCTGAGAGTAGCAACAAGGCCTCCTGTAAATTATGTAATTTCGATCACATTTACATCTTAAAAGAGATTGCCTGCATTATTTTTAAGCTCTAGCATAAAAATACGAAATCGATTAAGTATTAAATCTTATTTTTATTTAAAAGGGATATTTTATGCACTTAGAAGATGCACTTCCCACAGCGGTACCCCAGGTGAAAACCCGTCCCCAGGTTATTTGGATATGTCTGCTGGCCGCACTCGCAGGGTTACTATTTGGTCTGGACATCGGTGTCATTTCTGGCGCACTACCGCTCATTGCCAAAGAATATCACCTCCTCGACAATCAGCAGGAATGGATTGTCAGTTCAATGATGGTCGGTGCGGCGGTCGCCACACTTTGCAGCGGCTTTTTAGCCTACCGATTCGGTCGGAAGTACGCGCTGTTGATTGCTGCCGCCGCCTTCTGTATGGGCGCCATTATTTGTACCTGCGCAGTGAATCCCGATATGTTAATCGCAGGGCGCTTGATTCTGGGTGTAGGTCTTGGCGTCGCCTCTTATGCCACACCATTGTATCTTTCTGAAATAACGCCAAAAAATATTCGCGGGGCGATGATTTCTGCCTATCAGCTAATGATTGCACTCGGTATTTTACTCGTCTTTCTGACCAACACTGCCTTCAGCTATAGTGGAAACTGGCGTGGCATGCTCCTGGTGGTCGCCATCCCATCGCTTATCTTTTTGTTTGGTGCGCTATTTCTGCCGCGCAGCCCACGCTGGCTGGTGATGCACGGGCGAGAAGACGCGGCACGAGAAGTGCTATTACGCCTGCGTAACACCCAAGAAGAAGTAGAAAATGAACTCAGAGAAATCAAAGAACAGCTGCGGGTTAAACAGCAGGGTTGGCATCTATTTAAAGAAAACAGAAATTTTCGCCGAAGCGTTGGTTTAGGCATCGTACTGCAAATCATGCAACAATTTTCCGGCGTCAACGTGATGATGTACTACGCCCCTCGCATATTCCGTGAAATCGGCTTTAGCTCAACGGCAGAACAAATGTGGGGAACGGTTATCGTCGGCTTTGTGATGACCATTGCCACCTTTATTGCCGTCGGGCTTGTCGACAGATGGGGGCGTAAACCCATGCTGTACATCGGTTTTATCACAATGGGGATTGCAATGAGCGTTGTCGGTACGCTCCTCGGAGGCGAAGCGTTGACTGCTCTGGAAAAAGGGGTAACCGTCACGATGCTACTGCTTTTCATTGTGGGTTTTTCAATGTCGGCAGGCCCCCTGATTTGGCTGTTATGTTCCGAAATCCAACCGCTAAAGGGGCGTGAGTTCGGCATTACCTGTTCAACCTTCACCTGTCATATTGCAGGGATGATTGTTAGCGCGACATTCCTTTCATTACTGAATACATTGGGTAGCGCACATACTTTTTATTTATATGCATTATTAAACCTATTCGCCATTGCTATTATTTACCTTTTTGTTCCTGAGACTAAAAACATCTCGCTGGAGCACATTGAGCAAAACCTGATGTCAGGAAAAAAATTACGGCATATCGGACGATAAGAGCAAGGAGCGGTTGATATGTGTTTTTTGGAATTTAGAGAACCTTGTTTTTATATCGACTTTGACATTGATGCTGAAGAGCATATTTATATTAGTCGTTTTACCACCACTAAAAATAGTGAATCGCACGGTGCCTTCCCCCTGATTCAAATTCATGCCAGCGGGTATAATCAAAACGATCATCATGCGCGCAAGCACACCGGCAGCGAACCGGGTTCGTCTTTACACTATGTCACTCACCGATGCTTAGAAAATGATGTGGGTAAAAAGCTGGAAATCGTCCTGCAAAATGAAACCCTACACGCCTGCTGGCACCTGCAGCATTTTCGCGGTTTACAATCGGCACGCATCTGGTGCGAGGTCAGCAATATCGCCACTGAATCCACTGGCCTTGAATATGTCAGTTCACTGGCCTTGTTCGCCCTCGACACGCCCCCCTGGGAAAAAACCAGCCTTTTGCATTTGCCGCACAATGCCTGGTACGGCGAAGCGCAATGGAAAAGCGCTACGCTCCCGACCCTGGGACTGGATAAGGTAAACCGTTTCTCACTCAACCGCATTTCTGTAGAGAACACCGGAACCTGGTCCAGTATCGGCTACCTGCCTTGTGCCGCATTTGAGGATCTTGCGGCGGGTACCACCCTTCTGTGGCAAATAGAGCATAACGGCTCCTGGCAATGGGAAATCAGCGATTTTCGCGATCGCCTCTATCTACAGGTCAGCGGACCCAATGAAAATGAGAACCACTGGTGGAAGCAACTGGCGCCCGGCGAGCGTTTTTCCTCTGTACCTGTGGCTATTTCACTGGTCAATGGAGGGTTACAGGAGGCATTGCAGGAAATCACCCGCTATCGTCGGCAGATCCTGCGTCCATCCCTGGACAATAAGCGACTGCCGGTCATTTTTAACGACTATATGAACTGTCTGTCTGGCGATCCCACAACCGAAAAGTTGCTACCGCTCATTGATGCGGCGGCAGCGGCAGGCTGCGAATACTTTTGTATCGACTGCGGCTGGTACTCTGACGGCGAATGGTGGGATGGCGTGGGTGAATGGCTACCATCCTCTGCGCGGTTTCCCGACGGGATCCGCGAGCCGCTGGATTACATCATCAGTAAAGGCATGCAGCCCGGTCTGTGGCTGGAGCTTGAAGTGATGGGGATCGCCTGCCCGTTAGCTCAGCGCCTTCCCGACGCCTGTTTTTTTCAACGGCATGGGAAACGGGTCATCGACCACCAGCGCTATCAGCTCGATTTTCGCCACCCGCAGGTACAGGAGCACGCCGATCGGGTTATCACTCGTCTGATCGAGGAATACGGTATCAGCTACATCAAAATGGACTACAACATTAATGCTGGCAGCGGTACAGAATACAACGCCGATAGCCCCGGCGATGGGTTGCTGCAGCATAACCGCGCCTATCTGAACTGGCTGAAAAAAACGATGGATCGTTATCCGCAACTCGTTATCGAAAACTGCGGCAGCGGCGGTTTACGGATGGACTACGCCATGTTGCAGCAGCACAGCATTCAATCCGTTACCGATCAGACGGATTATCGTTTAATGGCGTGCATCGCCGCCGCCGCGGCTTCAGCCGTCACACCGGAGCAAGCCGCCATCTGGTCATATCCGCTACGTGAAGGCGACAGAGAAGAAGTCGTAATGAACATGGTCAACAGCTTGCTGCTGCGAATTCACCAGAGTGGCCATCTGGCGGAGCTTGATGAAAAACGTTTTGCGTTAGTGAAAGAGGGAATTACGTTGTACAAAACATTTCGCGAGAAAATTCCCCACCTGCAGCCATTCTGGCCGTTGGGTTTACCCTCTTTCGATTCGCCGTGGCTGGCATTTGGCTTGCGAAACGCGAAAGAGGGCTGGCTGGCAGTGTGGCGGATGGGATCCGAACAGGAAACGCGGGCGCTTTTATTGCCCCTGCTGGATAAAATAACCTGCGTTTATCCAACGTTCGATAGCGAACGCTGCCAGCCGGTCATTCAAGGTGATAGCGTCAATATCACGCTGCGTGACGCGATGACGTCAAGGCTGTTCCATCTCACCTTTACTCACTGAGACGGTACTGCCTCCCGCGCCGGGAGGCAGTGATTATTTCTGCTTCATAAACGCGCGGTAGGCCGCGACCACCTGGAGAAAGTCCTCTACGCCGCACAAAGACAGGCTCTCTTCGTCGTAGTAACTCATCCCCTCCTCCATCTCATCGCCGGAAAAATCCAGCTGATTCGCGCGCACCATCACCTCTTCGCCGTCCATCCACAGCGTGTATTCGTGACCCGCGCGTTGCCAGGAACGCTCAGTACCTTTGACTGCGTGTGCGGCCTGTTCAACTTCCTCCAGCAGTGCGAGGTTCTCTTTCACCTCTTCATTGAACCAGTGCCCGACGGCCTCATGGCCCATCGACATCCGCACCTTTACCCCTCCGGTAATGTCGCGCAGAAATTCGTAATCCATAGTGTGTTCCTCAACAAAGGCAATGCGTCACCGCTGCATTGTACCTATGCAGTAATTATCGCAGCAGGAGAGGAGAAAAAAAGCGGAATGGGTGGAGGAATGGAAATAAAACCCTCTCCGGTGAAGGAGAGGGTCAAGGTATTACACCGCGGTCTGGAAAATCACGCCGTCAGCTTTCTCAGTGTACTGATTCAGCTTGTCGAAGTTCAGATAACGGTAAGTATCGACAGCGGTCTTATCCACCTGCGCCATGAAGGTCTGGTACTCTTCCGGCGTCGGCAGTTTGCCGATAAGCGCCGCAACAGCCGCCAGTTCCGCAGACGCCAGGTACACATTCGCACCGGTACCCAGACGGTTCGGGAAGTTACGGGTTGAGGTGGAAACCACCGTCGCGCCGTCAGCCACGCGCGCCTGGTTGCCCATGCACAGCGAGCAGCCCGGGATCTCAATACGCGCGCCGCTCTTACCGAAGACGCTGTAATAGCCTTCTTCAGTCAGTTGAGCGGCATCCATACGGGTCGGCGGCGCAACCCACAGACGGGTCGGCAGTTGGCCTTTATGGGTATCCAGCAGTTTACCTGCCGCGCGGAAGTGACCGATGTTGGTCATGCACGAACCGATAAACACTTCGTCAATCTTATCGCCCTGAACGTCAGACAGCAGGCGCGCATCGTCCGGATCGTTCGGCGCACACAGGATTGGCTCTTTAATATCGGCCAGATCGATGTCGATCACCGCCGCATATTCTGCGTCAGCATCGGCTTCCAGCAGTTGCGGATCAGCCAGCCATTTCTCCATGCCCTGGACACGACGCTCCAGCGTACGACGGTCGCCGTAGCCTTCTGCAATCATCCACTTCAGCAGCACGATGTTGGAGTTCAGGTATTCGACAATCGGCTCTTTGTTGAGCTTGATGGTACAGCCTGCTGCGGAACGCTCAGCAGAAGCATCAGTCAGTTCAAACGCCTGCTCCACTTTCAGGTCTGGCAGACCTTCGATTTCCAGAATGCGGCCAGAGAAGATGTTTTTCTTACCTTTCTTCTCAACGGTCAGCAGACCCTGTTTGATGGCGTACAGCGGGATGGCGTGTACCAGATCGCGCAGAGTGATGCCCGGCTGCATTTTGCCTTTGAAGCGCACCAGCACCGATTCCGGCATATCCAGCGGCATGACGCCGGTCGCGGCAGCAAACGCCACCAGTCCCGAGCCCGCCGGGAAGGAGATACCGATAGGGAAACGGGTATGGGAGTCACCGCCGGTACCGACGGTATCCGGCAGCAGCATACGGTTCAGCCAGGAGTGGATAACACCGTCGCCCGGACGCAGGGAGACGCCGCCGCGGTTCATGATGAAGTCCGGCAGCGTATGGTGCGTGGTGACGTCAACCGGCTTCGGATAAGCCGCGGTGTGGCAGAACGACTGCATCACCAGATCAGACGAGAAGCCCAGGCACGCCAGGTCTTTCAGCTCGTCGCGAGTCATCGGACCGGTGGTGTCCTGAGAACCTACGGAGGTCATCTTCGGTTCGCAGTAGGCGCCCGGACGGATACCTTTCACGCCGCAGGCGCGGCCAACCATCTTCTGCGCCAGAGAGAAACCGCGGTTGCTCTCTGCGACGTCTTTCGCGTGGCGGAACACCTCGCTGTGCGGCAGACCCAGCGCTTCACGCGCTTTGGTGGTCAGGCCACGGCCGATGATCAGCGGAATACGACCACCCGCGCGCACTTCGTCGATCAGCACGTCGGTTTTCAGCTCAAAGCTTGCCAGAAGTTCGTTGGTTGCGTGGTTACGCACTTCACCTTTGAACGGGTAAACGTCAATCACGTCGCCCATGTTCAGGTTATTCACGTCCACTTCAATCGGCAGCGCGCCCGCATCTTCCATGGTGTTGAAGAAGATTGGCGCAATTTTGCCGCCGAGGCACAGACCGCCGCCGCGCTTGTTCGGGACATGAGGAATATCATCCCCCATAAACCACAGTACGGAGTTGGTCGCCGATTTACGTGACGAGCCGGTACCCACAACGTCGCCGACGTAAGCCAGCGGGTAACCCTTCTTCTGCAACGCTTCGATCTGCTTGATCGGACCGATGACACCCGGTTGATCCGGCTCAATGCCTTCACGGGCGTTTTTCAGCATCGCCAGCGCGTGCAGCGGAATATCAGGACGAGACCACGCATCCGGCGCCGGAGAGAGGTCATCGGTGTTGGTTTCGCCAGTCACTTTAAAGACGGTTACCGTCATTTTCTCAGCAAGCTGAGGACGGTTCAGGAACCACTCGGCATCGGCCCAGGCCTGCATCACCTGTTTAGCGTGGGTGTTACCCGCTTTCGCTTTTTCTTCCACATCGTAGAAGTTATCGAACATCAGCAGGGTATGAGACAGCGCTTTGGCGGCAATCGGCGCCAGTTTGGCGTTATCCAGCGCGTCAATCAGCGGATGAATGTTGTATCCGCCTTGCATGGTGCCCAGCAGTTCAATCGCTTTCTCAGGGGTTACCAGTGGAGAAGTGGCTTCGCCTTTGGCGATAGCGGCAAGGAATCCTGCTTTTACATAGGCGGCTTCATCAACGCCTGGCGGTACACGGTTAATCAGCAGGTCTAACAGGAACTCTTCTTCGCCCGCAGGCGGGGTCTTCAGCAGCTCGACAAGTGCGGCCATTTGGGTTGCATCTAAGGGTTTGGGTACAATCCCCTCGGCGGCACGCTCAGCTACGTGCTTACGGTATTCTTCTAGCACGACGGTTCTCCTCGCTCTCATTGTCATATGCGGCAGGCGATTCTCTTCACGCTCCTGTGAGACAGCAGTTTGTAGGGTAAATGCCGGATACCGCGTCGGCCAGCATAGCAGGATTTACAGGAGGTGTTAATCCGTTTACAAAAAAGCAACATTAAAATTTTGCTGAATCGTTAAGAACAGGATTTTCCGGTTTCATCAGGGTTTATACCCGTAATAAACCGCACACGATCGCGCCCTGGCAGGCCGGAGATATGATCGACAAGACGTATCCTGTTACACAACGCCGCGCAAAATCCCTACAAAAGTCAAAAATGCAAAAATCACCTACATATACTCCCGTCAAGACGATAATTTTCGTCAATACTCTGTGGAAACGGGCCAACTTCTTGTGCCGGGAGATAAAAATGACATTACCCTTTAAGCCCCATGTACTTGCTATTATTTGCAGTGCCGGGCTGCTCGCTGCGGCAGGCACATTGTACGTTAAAAGCCGCGCGCCCGAGACCATTACGCCCGCACCCGCGGTAACGCAACCTGCTCCGGCCCCTGCTACCGCGCCTGTTGCGGCCCCGGCCGCGACAACGGCGACGGCCCCTGCGCCAGCCGGTACGCAACCCGTAACCACCACCTATACCACGGCACAGATAGACCAGTGGGTCGCCCCCATCGCGCTCTATCCCGACAATTTGCTGTCCCAGGTGCTGATGGCTTCCACCTATCCGACCAACGTCATGCAGGCGGTGCAGTGGTCGCAGGATAACCCCACCATGCAGGGCGATGCGGCAGTACAGGCCGTGGCGAACCAGCCGTGGGACCCAAGCGTCAAATCGCTGGTCGCATTTCCGCAACTGCTGGCCCTGATGGGGGAAAACCCACCGTGGGTTGAAAGCCTCGGCGATGCTTTCCTGGCGCAACCGCAGGACGTCATGAACTCAGTGCAAAAACTGCGCGCGCTGGCGCAACAAACCGGTGTGCTGAAATCAACGCCGCAGCAGAAAGTCACGACGACTACGAAAACGGTGCCAGCGGTAGAATCAAGCTCATCGACGCAGAGCAGCACCACAACAACCACTGCGGCGCCAGCTTCCAGCACCCAGGTGATTAAAATCGAGTCGGCGGACCCTAACGTGGTGTATGTTCCTACTTATAACCCTGCAACCGCTTACGGCACCTGGCCGAGCACCGCCTATCCGCCGGTGTATCTCCCGCCACCTCCCGGGGAGCAGTTCGCCAACAGCTTTGTCAACGGGTTTGGTTTTAGTCTCGGCGTGGCGACGACCTATGCGTTGTTCAGCAATATCGACTGGGATGATGATGATTACCACCACCATGATGATTATCACGGCGGCGGCAGTTATAACCGTAACGTTAATAACAACATCAACATTGACGTCAATGATTTCAACCGGGTCACCGGGCAGAAGCTGCAAGGCAGCAATGTGAACTGGCAGCATAACCCGAGCTACCGGAACAACGTGCCGTACCCAAATAACAACGTGGCCCAGCGCTTCCACCAGAGCAACGTCCCCGGCGGTCTGAGCGCGACCCAGGCCGCGCCGACGCAGGCTGCCGCCAACCGTAACAACCAGCGTCAGGCCGCGATGAACCAGTTCCAGCAGCGAACCGGGACCACAGGCGCCGGTGTTGCCGCTAAAAACGCTAACGTTCCCCGCGATGCGCAGCGCCAGGCTGCATCAAAACAGCTGAACCAAATTACCCAGCGCAGCAACTATCGTGGGTACGACAATACCCCGGGGGTTAACAACCCGCAGCGCCGGGAAGCGGCAAAAAACCAGGTCCAGCGTTCTGGCGATCAGCAACAGCGTCGGGAAGCGGCTAAAAATCAAACTCAGCGCCTGAACACCCAGCAGCAGCCACAGCGCCGCGAACAGGTCCAGCAGCAGCGTACGTCTACCGCGATGGCGCAGCGCCAACAGCGTTCGAATGCGCTCAGCGGTAACGACAGCCGCTCGCCGTCCTGGCAAGCCCAGCGCGACCGCGGAATGCAAAGCCGCAACGTTTCGGGGGCCAACCGCGGGCAACGCCCGGCAAGGTCTGAACATCGTGAAGTGCGTCATCGTTAAGGGAATCGACATGAAAAAACAGATAATCACCGCAATGCTGGCGCTTGTTGCGTTACCGGTTTTTGCTCAGCAGCATTTCAGCACCCCTGAAAAAGCGGCTACGGCGCTGGCTGAGGCCATTTCCAACCACAATGAGCAGGCGCTGACGGAAGTGCTGGGCGACAACTGGCGGCATTACCTGCCGCCGGAAGGTGCAGACCCGGAAGCCGTGGCCCGTTTCCAGCGCGACTGGAAGGTCAGTCACCAGATAGTCACCCAGGGCAATACGGCGCACCTGAACGTCGGCCAGGAAAACTGGCAGTTGCCGATCCCGATGATCAAAACGGCGTCAGGCTGGCATTTCGATATGGCCGAAGCCGCAGATGAAATTCAGGTTCGCGAGATTGGCCGCAATGAGCTTGCCGCCATCCAGGCCATGCACGGCTATGTCGATGCGCAGGAAGAGTACTACCAGCGTTTTCAGGCCTACGCGGGCAAACTGATTAGCAGCGAGGGGAAAAAAGACGGCCTTTACTGGCCGGTGCAGCCTGGCGAAGAGCCGAGCCCGTTGGGGCCAGCGTATAGTCCAACCGAACCCGGCATGGGTTATCACGGCTACCGTTTCCGCATTATTCCTGATAAGGATGAGCAGGGATTCGCCCTGATTGCCTGGCCGGTGAAGTATGGTGAAACCGGCATTATGAGCTTTATGGTAAACCAGAACGACCAGGTCTATCAGGCTAACGAAGGCGAGGACTCCTCCGCACATGCCAACGCGGTGACCATCTTTAACCCGGACGGCTGGCAAGAAGTCGAGCAGTAAAAAAAGGACCAGGCGCTGCCTGGTCCTTTTCTATCCCCAAACCACCCGATTTATCCCTGATGCGGCATCAGCCCCGGCTGGGCGACAACGGCAGGTTTCGAGCTGCCCAGCGCCGCTTCGTCGGCGCTGATGCTGCCGGTGTTGGTTGCCCAAACCCCTTCCTGCGTTTTGGTTATTGCCTGATGCTGCGCATTCAGATTCTGGCCCATCGCGGCGATATGCGTGCTCTCGGTGCTGCCGGTATTGGTTGCCCATGGGATCACCGGGTCGGCGGCGGCAGCCATGCCTGAGAAGACGGCTGCGGTTAATACGACTGTTGTCAGAAACGTTTTCATCTTGCACCTCACGAATAGCTTTGTATTTTTAAATAATTCTCACACTATAAGTTTAGTACGGTATTACTTTCCATTTATCGACAAGATGTAGCGATATATTTCCCTGAAATATGTGTAAACAAGGGGTTACCGTCTCGCCTCGCGGGTTTTCAGTCATAAAAAAAGCGGCTGAAGCAGCCGCTTTTTTCACTGACGAGGAAGAATTACTTCTTCTTCGCTTTCGGGTTCGGCAGGTCGGTGATGCTGCCTTCGAATACTTCTGCCGCCAGACCCACGGATTCGTGCAGGGTCGGGTGCGCATGGATGGTCAGCGCGATGTCTTCAGCGTCACAGCCCATTTCGATAGCCAGACCGATTTCACCCAGAAGCTCGCCGCCGTTGGTGCCGACAATCGCACCACCGATCACGCGGTGAGTCTCTTTGTCGAAAATCAGTTTGGTCATACCGTCTGCGCAGTCGGAAGCGATAGCACGGCCAGAAGCAGCCCACGGGAAGGTGGCGGTTTCGTAGCTGATGCCTTTCTCTTTCGCTTCTTTCTCGGTCAGACCTACCCATGCCACTTCTGGCTCAGTATAGGCGATAGACGGGATCACTTTCGGATCGAAGTAGTGTTTCATGCCTGCGATAACTTCAGCGGCAACGTGGCCTTCGTGAACGCCTTTGTGCGCCAGCATCGGCTGACCGACGATATCGCCGATAGCGAAGATGTGCGGCACGTTGGTGCGCAGCTGCTTGTCAACGCGGATGAAGCCACGGTCGTCCACTTCCACGCCCGCTTTGCCTGCGTCGAGGTTTTTACCGTTCGGCACACGGCCGATAGCCACCAGCACGGCGTCGTAACGCTGCGGTTCACTCGGGGCTTTTTTGCCTTCCATGGAAACGTAGATACCGTCTTCTTTCGCTTCAACGGCAGTCACTTTGGTTTCCAGCATCAGGTTGAATTTCTTGCTGATGCGTTTGGTGAAGACTTTAACGATGTCTTTGTCGGCAGCCGGAATAACCTGGTCGAACATTTCAACCACGTCAATCTCTGAACCCAGCGCATGGTACACGGTGCCCATTTCCAGACCGATGATACCGCCGCCCATGACCAGCAGGCGTTTTGGTACGGTTTTCAGTTCCAGCGCATCAGTGGAATCCCACACGCGCGAGTCTTCATGCGGAATGAACGGCAGTTCGATCGGACGGGAGCCCGCCGCGATGATCGCGTTGTCGAAGTTGATCACGGTTTTGCCGTTCTCGCCTTCCACTTCCAGGGTATTCGCCCCGGTGAATTTACCCAGACCGTTAACCACTTTGACTTTACGGCCTTTGGCCATACCGGCCAGACCGCCAGTCAGTTGAGTGATGACTTTCTCTTTCCAGGTACGAATCTTGTCGATATCGGTTTTCGGCTCGCCGAAGACGATACCGTGCTCAGCCAGCGCTTTGGCTTCTTCGATAACTTTCGCTACGTGCAGCAGCGCTTTAGAAGGGATACAGCCAACGTTCAGACAAACACCGCCCAGGGTGCTGTAACGTTCTACGATTACGGTTTCCAGACCTAAATCAGCGCAACGGAAGGCTGCAGAATAACCTGCCGGGCCTGCCCCAAGTACCACGACCTGAGTTTTGATTTCAGTACTCATCATGACCTCTTAATTTATTTCCGGCGGTCCCTGGTCTTGTCGCCCATCATCCACCGGGTCGTTCTATCCGCCCGTATTTTACAAAATTGTTAACAATTTTGATACAACAAAACGGCAACGATTTTTTTTTGGTACTAATAACCTCATTACCATCATGAGATTACCAGAAAAAAGCCGGCCGATTGGCCGGCTTTTTCAATTACATCACCAGGCGGCGAATGTCGCTCAGCATGTTGTTGATGATGGTGATGAAGCGTGCACCATCAGCACCATCAATCACGCGGTGGTCGAAGGACAGAGAGATAGGCATCATCAGACGCGGCATAAACTCTTTACCATTCCACACCGGCTCCATCGCAGACTTGGAGACGCCGAGGATAGCCACTTCCGGCGCGTTCACAATCGGTGCGAAGTGGGTAGTCCCCAGGCCGCCGATGCTGGAGATGGTGAAGCAACCGCCCTGCATTTCGCCAGCGGTCAGCTTGCCATCACGCGCTTTTTTGGAGATGACGGTCAGTTCGCGAGACAGCTCGGTAATGCTCTTCTTGTTCACGTCTTTGAAGACCGGAACCACCAGACCATTCGGCGTATCTACCGCAACACCAATGTTGATGTACTTTTTCAGGGTCAGACGCTGACCGTCTTCGGACAGAGAGCTGTTGAAGCGCGGCATCTGTTCCAGAGCGGCGGCAACGGCTTTCATGATGAAGACCACTGGGGTGAATTTCACGTCCAGTTTGCGCTTCTCAGCTTCGGCATTCTGCTGTTTACGGAACGCTTCCAGATCGGTGATATCCGTTTTGTCGAAGTGCGTAACGTGCGGGATCATCACCCAGTTACGGCTCAGGTTAGCGCCAGAGATCTTCTGGATACGGCCCAGTTCCACTTCTTCGATTTCACCAAACTTGCTGAAGTCGACTTTCGGCCACGGCAGCATGCCCGGGATACCGCCGCCGGTGGCAGCAGCCGGTGCAGCTTCAGCGCGTTTCACTGCGTCTTTCACGTAAGCCTGAACGTCTTCGCGCAGGATACGACCTTTACGGCCAGAACCCTTCACTTTCGCCAGGTTAACGCCGAATTCGCGCGCCAGGCGGCGAATCAGCGGAGTCGCGTGAACGTAAGCGTCGTTTTCAGCGAACTCAGATTTGCCTTCCGCTTTCGCTGCCGGAGCCGCGGCTTTTGCGGCCGGAGCGGCGGCAACAGGTGCCTGAGCAGCAGCCGGAGCCGCGGCAGGCGCAGCGCCTTCCACTTCGAAGACCATGATCAGAGAACCGGTAGACACTTTGGCGCCCGTGCTCACTTTGATCTCTTTCACGACACCCGCGAACGGCGCCGGAACTTCCATAGAGGCTTTATCGCCTTCTACGGTGATCAGTGACTGTTCAGCGGCAACTTTGTCGCCCACTTTGACCATCACTTCGGTGACTTCAACTTCGTCGCCGCCGATGTCAGGGACGTGAACGTCTTTCGCGCCGCCAGCAACGGCCGGAGCCGCTGCTGGAGCAGCAACCTGAGCCGGAGCAGTTGCTGGAGCTGAGCCTGCCACTTCGAAGACCATGATCAGGGAACCGGTAGACACTTTGTCGCCGGTGTTCACTTTAATCGCTTTCACGGTACCTGCGAACGGCGCCGGAACTTCCATAGAGGCTTTATCGCCTTCTACGGTGATCAGGGACTGCTCAGCGGTCACGGTGTCGCCCACTTTGACCAGAATTTCGGTGACTTCAACTTCGTCGCCGCCGATGTCCGGAACGTGAACGTCTTTTGCCGCGGCAGCAGCAGGCGCAGCCGCCGGAGCCGCTGCTTTTTTCTCTTCCTGCGCAGGTGCAGCGGCTGCTGCACCCTCGGCGGAATCGAAAATCATGATCAGTTTGCCGGTCTCGGTTTTATCGCCAACAGAGACTTTGATCTCTTTAACGATGCCAGCCTGCGGAGACGGCACTTCCATAGAGGCTTTATCGCCTTCTACGGTGATCAGCGACTGTTCAACGTCAACTTTGTCGCCCACTTTGACCAGGATCTCGGTGATTTCAACTTCATCAGCCCCGATGTCCGGTACATTGATTTCGATAGCCATTATTCTTTTACCTCTTACGCCAGACGCGGGTTAACTTTTTCTGCATCGATATTGAATTTAGTGATGGCATCAGCAACCACTTTCTTATCGATTTCGCCACGTTTAGCCAGTTCGCCCAGAGCCGCTACCACCACATAGGAAGCATCAACTTCGAAGTGGTGACGCAGGTTTTCACGGCTGTCGGAGCGACCAAAACCGTCGGTACCCAGTACGCGATAATCATCAGCCGGTACGTAAGTACGAACCTGCTCTGCGAACAGTTTCATATAGTCAGTGGAAGCCACGGCCGGCGCGTCGTTCATCACCTGAGCGATGTACGGAACACGCGGGGTTTCCATCGGGTGCAGCATGTTCCAGCGCTCACAGTCCTGACCATCACGCGCCAGTTCGGTGAAGGAAGTCACGCTGTAGACGTCAGAGCCCACGCCGTAGTCGTTCGCCAGGATCTGCGCTGCTTCACGGACGTGACGCAGGATAGAACCGGAGCCCAGCAGCTGAACTTTACCTTTGCTGCCCGCGAGGGTTTCGAGTTTGTAGATACCTTTACGGATACCTTCCTCAGCACCTTCCGGCATGGCTGGCATGTGGTAGTTTTCGTTCAGCGTGGTGATGTAGTAGTAAACGTTCTCTTGCTTCTCACCGTACATACGCTCCAGACCATCGTGCATGATGACCGCAACTTCGTACGCGTAGGACGGATCGTAAGAGATACAGTTCGGGATAGTCAGAGACTGAATATGGCTGTGGCCATCTTCGTGCTGCAGACCTTCGCCGTTCAGGGTCGTACGACCGGAAGTACCGCCTACCAGGAAGCCGCGAGCCTGCTGGTCGCCTGCCTGCCAGCACAGGTCGCCAATACGCTGGAACCCGAACATGGAGTAGTAGATGTAGAACGGGATCATCGGCAGGTTGTTGGTGCTGTAAGAAGTCGCCGCCGCCAGCCAGGATGCGCCTGCGCCCAGCTCGTTGATACCTTCCTGCAGGATCTGACCTTTCTCGTCTTCTTTGTAGTAAGCAACCTGCTCACGGTCCTGCGGGGTGTACTGCTGACCGTTCGGGCTGTAGATACCGATCTGACGGAACAGACCTTCCATACCGAAAGTACGCGCTTCGTCAGCGATGATCGGAACCAGACGGTCTTTGATGGACGGGTTCTTGAGCATCACGTTCAGGGCGCGAACGAAAGCGATAGTGGTGGAAATTTCTTTGTTCTGCTCTTCCAGCAACTGGGAGAAATCAGCCAGCGCAGGCAGTTCCAGCTTCTCGGTGAAGTTCACCTGGCGAGACGGCAGGTAGCCTTTCAGCGCCTGACGACGTTCGTGCAGGTACTTGTGCTCTTCAGAACCTTCCGGGAAGGTGATGTAAGACAGGTTTTCCACCTGCTCATCGGTCACAGGAACGTTGAAACGGTCGCGGATATAGCGCACGCCGTCCATGTTCATTTTCTTCACCTGGTGAGCGATGTTCTTACCTTCAGCGGTATCGCCCATGCCGTAACCTTTGATGGTGTGGGCCAGGATGACAGTCGCTTTACCTTTGGTGTCCTGCGCTTTTTTCAGTGCAGCGTAGACTTTCTTCGGATCGTGGCCGCCACGGTTCAGGGCCCAGATCTGCTCGTCAGTCCAGTCGGCAACCAGCGCGGCGGTTTCCGGGTATTTACCGAAGAAGTGCTCGCGTACGTACGCGCCGTCTTTGGATTTGAAGGTCTGGTAGTCGCCATCAACGGTTTCGTTCATCAGCTGAATCAGCTTACCGCTGGTGTCTTTACGCAGCAGCTCGTCCCAACGACCGCCCCACATGACCTTGATAACGTTCCAGCCAGCACCTGCGAAGATGCCTTCCAGTTCGTTGATAATTTTGCCGTTACCGGTGACCGGGCCATCCAGACGCTGCAGGTTGCAGTTGATGATGAAGCACAGGTTGTCCAGTTTCTCACGGGTCGCGATGGTGATAGCGCCTTTAGATTCCGGTTCATCCATCTCGCCGTCGCCCAGGAAGGCGTAAACGGTTTGTTCGGAGGTGTCTTTCAGACCACGATGTTCCAGATATTTCAGGAATTTAGCCTGATAGATAGCGCCGATCGGTCCCAGCCCCATAGACACGGTCGGGAACTGCCAGAATTCCGGCATCAGTTTCGGGTGCGGGTAAGAGGACAGACCTTTACCGTGAACTTCCTGACGGAAGTTGTTCATCTGCTCTTCAGTCAGACGACCTTCCAGGAAGGCACGCGCGTAGATACCCGGAGAGATGTGGCCCTGGAAGTACACCAGATCGCCGCCGTCTTTCTCGTTACGGGCGCGGAAGAAGTGGTTGAAGCACACTTCGTAAACGGTCGCTGAGGACTGGAAGGACGCCATGTGGCCACCCAGTTCCAGATCTTTCTTGGATGCGCGCAGTACGGTCATGATCGCATTCCAGCGGATAGCAGAACGAATACGACGTTCCAGATCCAGATTGCCCGGGTATTCCGGTTCATCTTCAACGGCAATGGTGTTTACATAGTTGCTAGCCCCGGTACCTGCAGCCACTTTCACACCGCCTTTGCGGGCTTCAGACAGCAGCTGGTCGATCAGATACTGAGCACGCTCAACACCTTCTTCACGGATGACCGATTCGATCGCCTGTAGCCAGTCGCGAGTTTCGATCGGATCCACGTCATTTTGGAAACGTTCTGACATGGGGGTATTCCTTATCTATCTAATACGTTGATTTATCTGGAACCTGTCCCATTGCGTTTTCACACAAAAACGCAATAAGACAGGTTCTGCGTTTAGTTGCCGCGCTCTAAAAACTGGCGCTTAAAAGCTATAAGAACCGATAATTCTAGTCCTTACGTTGCTGAAGTCGTCGCAGTGAACGGTCTCGACGACTTTGTTCACGGCTTCTGTCCAGCAAGATTTCCTCAATGAAGGCCAGGTGACGGTGCGACGCTTCACGCGCCTGCTCCGGCTCCCTTGCCATTATCGCCTCGAAAATACGAGTACGATGGTTGCTGACCAGCGGAAGCATTTCCCGACGGGCATACAACAATTCAAAATTCTGGCGAACGTTCTGGGCCAGCATGGGTTCCATGCAGCGTAGCAGATGAAGTAGCACAACATTGTGCGCGGCTTCGGTGACGGCAATTTGATACTGGACGACGGCGCTGGATTCGGCGTCAAGGTCGCCGGACTGCTGGGCTTTTTCAATCGCCTGATGCAGTTCGCTAATCCGCACACGGTCTTCTTCCGTGCTACGCAGCGCTGCGTAATAGGCGGCAATGCCTTCCAGCGCGTGACGGGTCTCCAGCAGATCAAACTGGGATTCAGGGTGGTCGGAGAGCAGCTCCACCAGCGGGTCGCTAAAGCTCTGCCACAGGCTACTTTGCACAAACGTACCGCCGCCCTGGCGACGTAGCAGCAAGCCCTTTGCTTCGAGACGTTGAATCGCCTCACGCAGAGAGGGACGGGAAACATCGAACTGTTTTGCCAGCTCGCGTTCAGGTGGAAGTTTTTCGCCGGGGCGCAGTGTCCCCTCAAGGATCAAAAACTCCAGCTGCTGCTCAATCACATCGGATAGTTTTGGTTGGCGGATTTTGCTGTAGGCCATTATTCCCTGTCTCTGCCATTAGCCCGGAGTCAATTGGTCTTACCAATTTAAAGTTCGTGACGCTAAAGTAACAAAGTATTCACCTTCTGTCCATACAGGTTTTGATTGAAATCAGGAAACCTGACTCATTTTAACAATCTTACAGAAATGACGTTTCAGAAATGCAACTTCGCGAAAATGTCACGTTTACCACCAAAGCGGTAGTTTTAACCTTAATGAAACGAAGGTTTTTGCAATCTGAAGCGATTCAACAACGCAAAATATGAATTTTCATTCAACGATGTCGCATTTATGTCGCATAACTGAGTAAGGAGAGATGCAGAACGCGGCCTTACATTTGGTTTCTTTTTAGGCAACCCGTCATCATCCCTTCATAAAGCAGGTGCATTCGGGCGCACTTATCACTATTCTCCACTCTACGGAAGAGCCATGAACAACTTTCAGATCTCTTTACCGTAAACAAAAAAATACAAAAAACGGAATTTCCTAATTACACGCACACGACAACAGTGCATATAAAACAATCACTCACGAGGTTTCATGATGGAAGGTCAACAGCATGGCGATCAGCTAAAGCGCGGCCTTAAAAACCGCCATATTCAGCTGATTGCGCTGGGTGGTGCTATCGGAACAGGTTTGTTTCTGGGTAGCGCATCCGTAATCCAATCCGCAGGCCCGGGGATTATCCTCGGCTATGCTATCGCAGGATTCATTGCCTTTCTGATCATGCGTCAGTTAGGCGAAATGGTGGTGGAGGAGCCGGTTGCAGGCTCCTTTAGCCACTTTGCGTACAAATACTGGGGCAGCTTCGCCGGTTTTGCCTCCGGCTGGAACTACTGGGTTCTGTACGTGCTGGTGGCGATGGCGGAGCTGACCGCGGTCGGTAAATACATCCAGTTCTGGTACCCAGAAATCCCGACCTGGGTTTCTGCTGCGGCCTTCTTCGTCATCATCAACGCCATCAACCTGACCAACGTTAAAGTGTTCGGCGAGATGGAGTTCTGGTTTGCCATCATCAAAGTGATCGCCGTGGTGGCGATGATCCTGTTCGGCGGCTGGCTGCTGTTTAGCGGCAACGGCGGCCCGCAGGCGACCGTGCGCAACCTGTGGGAGCAAGGCGGGTTCCTGCCTCACGGCATGAGCGGACTGGTGATGATGATGGCGATTATCATGTTCTCTTTCGGCGGGCTGGAGCTGGTCGGTATCACCGCCGCAGAAGCCGACAACCCGGAACAGAGCATTCCGAAAGCCACCAACCAGGTGATTTACCGTATTCTGATTTTCTATGTGGGCTCCCTGGCGGTGCTGCTCTCCCTGCTGCCGTGGACACGCGTTACGGCGGATACCAGCCCGTTCGTGCTGATTTTCCATGAGCTGGGCGATACCTTTGTGGCCAATGCCCTGAACATTGTGGTTCTGACCGCCGCGCTCTCCGTTTACAACAGCTGCGTTTACTGCAACAGCCGCATGCTGTTTGGCCTGGCGCAGCAGGGCAACGCGCCAAAAGCGCTGATGAACGTCGACAAACGCGGCGTACCGGTGAACACCATTCTGGTCTCCGCCGTCGTCACCGCGCTGTGCGTGTTGATTAACTACCTGGCCCCTGAATCCGCATTCGGTATGCTGATGGCGCTAGTGGTCTCTGCGCTGGTGATCAACTGGGCAATGATTAGCCTTGCGCATATGAAATTCCGCCGCGCGAAGCAACAGCAGGGCGTCGCCCCACGCTTCCCGGCGCTGCTCTACCCGCTTGGCAACTGGATCTGCTTGCTGTTCATGGCCGCTGTGCTGGTTATCATGCTGCTCACCCCTGGGATGGCGATTTCCGTGTACCTGATCCCGGTATGGGTCGCCGTACTCGGCATCGGCTACCTGTTCAAACAAAAAAGCGGAAATGCGGTAAAAGCGCATTAATCCGCCGTCATGCTCTGCGTCCATTTCGGGCGCAGAGCATGTGTTAGCAACCTCACATTTTCCTTTCTACAGCTGTTTTATCCATATCAGCACCCCGTTACTGCAACGCAAATTTTTCCACTGCGGCAAATAATCCTCTGCATAGCTCATTGTGGAGAATTGTCGATGAACAACAACGCGTTATCGGTAAAAGAAAAAATCGGTTACGGCATGGGTGATGCGGGATGCAACATCATATTCGGCGCCATCATGTTGTTTGTGAACTATTTTTACACAGACATTTTCGGACTGGCACCAGCACTTGTCGGAGTGCTGCTGCTCTCGGTTCGCGTCATTGATGCGGTAACAGACCCGATCATGGGCGCGATGGCGGACAGAACCCGCAGCAAATATGGGCGATTTCGTCCATGGCTCTTATGGATAGCCTTCCCCTATGCGCTCTTCAGCGTACTGATGTTTACCACCCCGGAATGGAGTTACAACAACAAAGTTATCTATGCTTTCGTCACCTATTTTCTGCTGTCGCTCACGTATACCGCCATCAATATTCCTTACTGCTCGCTCGGCAGTGTGATTACTAACGATCCGCAAGAGCGCGTCGCCTGCCAGTCCTACCGCTTCGTCATGGTCGGCATCGCGACCCTGCTGCTGTCGCTGACCCTGCTGCCGATGGCCGATTGGTTCGGCGGCGATAACAAAGCGAAAGGCTATCAGATGGCCATGACCGTGCTGGCGCTTATTGGCATGTGCATGTTTCTCTTTTGCTTCGCGACGGTACGCGAGCGTGTACGCCCGGCAGTACAAAGCAATGATGAGCTAAAACGCGACCTGAAAGACGTATGGAAAAACGATCAGTGGGTACGCATTCTGCTGCTGACGCTGTGCAACGTCTGCCCTGGGTTTATCCGCATGGCGGCGACCATGTACTACGTTACCTGGGTCATGCAGCAGAGCACGCACTTCGCCACGCTGTTTATCAGCCTCGGCGTGGTGGGGATGATGATCGGCAGTATGCTGGCAAAGGTGTTAACCGACCGCTGGTGCAAGCTACAGGTCTTCTTCTGGACCAACATCGTGCTGGCGGTTTTCTCCTGTGCGTTTTACTTCTTTGATCCGCACGCCACGACCACCATCGTTACCCTCTATTTCCTGCTCAATGTCCTGCACCAGATTCCCTCGCCGCTGCACTGGTCGCTGATGGCCGACGTCGACGATTACGGCGAGTGGAAAACAGGAAAACGTATTACCGGGATAAGCTTCTCGGGAAACCTGTTCTTCCTGAAAGTCGGTCTGGCCGTCGCCGGGGCGATGGTCGGCTTCCTGCTCTCCTGGTATGGTTATGATGCCGGGGCGAAAGCGCAGAGCGCTCAGGCCATCAACGGTATTGTCCTGCTGTTCAGCGTCATCCCAGGCATAGGTTATTTAATCACCGCAGGCGTCGTACGTCTGCTGAAGGTCGATCGAGAAACAATGAAGCGCATCCAGACTGACCTGGAAAAACGCCGTCAGAACAACCGCGAACTCAACGACCTCCCACAGGAAACCGAACTGGTAAGGAAAGCACCATGAGCCACTGGCCGAACCCCTTTATTGAACAGCGGGCCGATCCGTTTATTTTGCACCACGGCGAACACTATTACTTTATCGCCTCCGTTCCAGAATACGACAGGCTGGAGATTCGTCAGGCCGCCACGCTTGACGAATTGCGCAATGCTGCGCCAGTAGTGGTGTGGCGTAAACCCCAGCACGGCCCGATGAGCGAACTTATCTGGGCGCCGGAGCTGCATAATATTGACGGCGTTTGGGTTATCTACTTCGCCGCTGCTCACACTCAGGCGCTGGATGCGCAGGGGATGTTTCAGCACCGCATGTTTGCGCTCACCTGTCGCGATACGGACCCGCTGACCGGACGCTGGGAGGAAAAAGGCCAGGTGAAGACGCCGTTTGACACCTTTGCGCTGGACGCCACCACCTTCCGCCACCAGGGCAAGCAGTGGTATCTGTGGGCGCAAAAGGCACCGGATATTGCCGGTAACTCCAACCTGTACCTGGCCGAGCTGGAAAACCCGTGGACGCTCAGGAGCGCGCCGGTACTGCTGAGCAAACCGGAGTATGACTGGGAATGCCGCGGCTTTCTGGTCAACGAGGGTCCGGCGGTCGTGGTGCACAACAATCGCCTGTTTGTCAGCTACTCCGCCAGCGCCACGGATGAAAACTACTGTATGGGGCTGCTGTGGATAGATCTTGAGGCTGATCCGACGCAGTCTGACCACTGGCATAAGTCTCCGAACCCGGTCTTCACCACCTGCCGGGAGCATCGCCAGTTTGGTCCCGGGCATAACAGCTTTACCACCACGCCGCAGGGAGAGGACGTGCTGGTCTACCACGCGCGAAACTACACCGAAATTGAAGGCGACCCGCTGTATGATCCTAATCGGCATACGCGGTTGAAGCTTATCGACTGGAAAGAAAACGGGATGCCCGATTTCGGCATCCCGCCCGCAGATACACACTGAAAAATGCCCGGATGGCGCTACACCAGCGTGCCGTAAATCGTCAGCAGCGCCATCACCACCACCACTACGAAAGAGGTTTTCTTCGCCATCGACACTGCCGCTTTCGGCGTCCCCAGCTTGTCGACATGCGACTCACGGGCAAGCGAGAACTGCGCCAGTTGCGTCAGCACCTGATACTGGGAGCTGTGGCGATCGCCAAGCGAGGCAAACCAGGCAGGCAGCGCTTTTTCGCCATGACCCACCAGGGCGTATACCACGCCGACCAGCCGCACCGGGACCCAGTCCAGAATATGTAAAATCGCGTCCACACCCGACTCCTGACGATGACGAGGGGTCTGGTAGCGCGCAAGCCACGTCTGCCAGGCGCGTAAAAACGCGTATCCCATCAGCGTGACTGGCCCCCACGAACCACCGACGACGAACCAGAACAGCGGCGCCAGATAAAAGCGGTAGTTGATCCACAACAGTGCATTCTGCAGCTCGCGCAGGTATTCACGCTCATCGCAACCCGGCGGTACGCCGTGGATAAGCGTCAACTCGCTGGCCATAGCCTCGCGCGCATGGCTGTCGTCGCGCGAAGCGGCCATCAGGTACGCGTGGTAATGAATGCGCACCTTGCCCGCACCGATACACAGCAGACCAATCAGGATCCAGACCACCAGCAGCGGAACGTTAAACAACACGCCGTGCAGGACGCGCTGGAGCAAAAAGACCACGGCCATCGCCGCCAGGGTCATCAGCACGGTAGCGGAAACAGAATAATGTTTCATCCGGCGGAACAGCACTTCCAGTCGGTGATCGAGCTGCCAGTGTTCGCCCAGTTTGAACAGGCGTTCGGCGATGAGCACCAGCAGTGTCGTAAACAGCGTCATGTTGTCTCCTTGTCGGGCGAACCCGCGACCAGTGAACGAAAACGCGGCCAGTCAAAGGCCGGGCCGGGATCCGTTTTTCGCTCGGGGGCAATATCGCAGTGCCCCGTCATATGGTTCGCCATCGCCGGGTAAACCGTCGTTAACAGCCGGGTTATGGCTGCCAGTTGCTGATACTGCGCATCGGTATAGGCCAGGGTGTCAGTGCCTTCAAGCTCGATACCGATAGAGAAGTCATTGCAGCGCTCACGCCCGCCGTAGCAGGAAACACCCGCGTGCCAGGCGCGTTTATCAAAAGGAACATACTGGACGACTTCACCGTCTCGACGAATCAGACAATGGGCGGAAACGCGCAGATGGGCAATCTCGGCAAAAAAAGGATGCGCATCGGGGTCTATCGTGCCAGTGAATAATGCATCAATCCAGGGGCCGCCAAACTCGCCGGGCGGAAGGCTGATATTATGAACCACCAGCAACGAGGGGGGTTCTCCCTCCGGGCGGCCATCGTGATGCGGCGACGGAACCCGACGCGCGCCCACCAGCCATCCGTCTTCTAACTGCATGCGGGATCTCCTTCTGCATGGCCTTATATGTGGTGCTGATACCTGGTTCAGAGTAGCATGTTTATATCTTCTGATTCCTTACCATTTGGAGTTTTATCATGCCGCCTCGCCGCTACAACCCCGACCACCGACGTGACGCGCTGCTGGAACGTATTAACCTTGATATCCCCGCCGCTGTCGCCCATGCCCTGCGCGAAGATCTCGGTGGCGACGTCGATGCCAATAACGACATTACCGCGCAACTGTTGCCTACCGACACCCGCTCCCACGCGGTCGTGATTACCCGTGAAGACGGCGTCTTTTGCGGTAAACGCTGGGTAGAGGAAGTTTTTGTCCAACTGGCAGGCGACGATGTCACAGTCACCTGGCATGTGGAAGACGGCGATGCCATCGTCGCCAACCAGCCGCTGTTTGAGCTCAATGGCCCCTCCCGGGTGCTGCTGACTGGCGAGCGTACCGCCTTAAACTTCGTGCAGACGCTTTCCGGCGTGGCAAGCGAAGTGCGTCGCTATGTCGAACTGCTCGCCGGTACGCAAACGCAGTTGCTGGATACCCGAAAAACCCTGCCGGGGCTGCGTACCGCACTGAAATATGCGGTGCTCTGCGGCGGCGGCGCGAACCATCGTCTGGGGCTGTCGGACGCCTTTTTGATTAAAGAAAACCACATTATCGCCTCCGGCTCGGTGCGCAATGCCATCGAAAAAGCGTTCTGGATCCACCCGGACGTGCCGGTAGAAGTCGAAGTGGAAAACCTCAAGGAGCTGGAGGAAGCGCTGAAGGCCGGGGCGGATATCATCATGCTCGACAACTTCGAAACCGACCAGATGCGCGAAGCGGTGAAAATCACCAACGGCCAGGCGCAGCTGGAGGTGTCCGGCAACGTCACATTTGACACGATCCGCGAATTTGCCGAAACCGGCGTGGACTACATTTCCGTCGGTGCGCTGACCAAACACGTGCGCGCGCTGGATCTCTCCATGCGCTTTAAATAACGCCATACCGGAAGGGGATCTGCGATCCCCTTCCCTGTTTTTCGCAATCCCTCTGCAACCTCGCCAATAGCCCTGAACCCTGTTCGACAAACCACGTTTTAGCGCTCGCGTGCCATTTCTGCGCCTGCCACAGTGCTCCCGTCATAACAGGAGCCAGACGATGAACAGACAACATGGATTTACCCTGATTGAACTGATGGTGGTTATCGGCATCATCGCCATCCTCAGCGCCATCGGCATTCCGGCCTACCAGAACTATCTGCGTAAAGCCGCGCTGACCGACATGCTGCAAACCTTTATGCCCTACCGCACGGCCATTGAGTTGTGCGCGCTCGACCACGGCGGCCTGAGCGCCTGCGACGGCGGCAGCAACGGTATTCCCTCTCCCACCACCAGCCGCTACGTCTCGGCCATGCAGGTCGCCCAGGGCAACGTCAGCTTAAGCGGCCAGGAAAGCCTCAACGGGTTGACGGTCAACCTGACGGCACTCTGGGACAACGCCGACGGCATCACCGGTTGGCGTCGCGTTTGCGACATCGCCAACGACAGCGCCCTGAAGCAGGCCTGCGAAGATGTTTTCCGCTTTGAGGCTCCCTGAGAGAGCGCCGATGAAACAGAATACACTCATGGCACTCTGCCAGCGGCATCACGCGGTACTGCTCGCCAGCGACGAGCAGATGCTCAGTATCGCGGTCGTCGGTAACCCGTCGCCGGAACTGATGCAGTCGCTGCGCTTTGCCACGCAAAAACGGATCGATATCGAGTGCTGGGATCGGCAAAGAATGGAGCAGCACCGGGAGCGCGAGGCTCAAGCGCACCTGCCCACCGCGCGCGAGGAGAACGATAACGTCGTCGACGTGCTCAACCAGACCCTATTGCGAGCGCTGCAGCAGCGCGCGTCGGATATCCATTTTGAACCCACAGAGGATACCCTTCGGGTCCGACTGCGCATCGACGGCGTACTGCATCCTTATACCGAGCTGCCCGCCGCGATGAGCGCGGCGCTTGTGGCACGCCTGAAGGTGCTCGGCAGTCTGGATATCGCAGAACGGCGGTTGCCGCAGGACGGGCAGTTTTCGGTCGACCTTAGCAATAGCACCGCCTCTTTTCGCATTGCCACGCTCCCCTGCCGCCATGGAGAAAAAGTCGTGCTGCGTCTGCTCCAGCAGGCCGCGCAAACCCTCAACCTTTCCACGCTCGGCATGACGCCAGAACAGCTGGGCGTATTTAACAATGCGTTGCGCCAGCCGCAAGGACTGATGCTGGTCACCGGGCCTACCGGAAGCGGGAAAACCGTCACCCTCTACAGCGCGCTGCAGGCGCGCAACACGCCTGAGGTCAATATCTGCAGCGTTGAGGATCCCGTAGAAATCCCGCTGACGGGGGTTAATCAGACGCAGATTAACCCCCGCAGCGGCCTGAACTTTCAGAGCGTATTGCGCGCGCTGCTGCGCCAGGACCCGGATATCGTCATGGTCGGCGAAATTCGCGATGCGGAAACCGCGGAAATCGCCCTGAATGCCGCACAAACCGGGCATCTGGTGCTGTCCACGCTGCACACCAATTCCACCTGCGAAACGCTGGTGCGTTTACAACAAATGGGCGTGGCGCGCTGGATAACCTCCTCAGCGCTGTTGCTGGTTGTCGCCCAGCGGCTGGTGCGACGTCTCTGCCCGCACTGCCGTCAGCAAAGCGGCAGCCATACCGCACTGCCGCGCGCGCTTTGGCCCCGGGCGTTGCCCAGATGGCTAACGCCCGGCTGTCAGCGCTGCTATGGCGGCTATCTTGGCCGCATTGCGCTCTTTGAAATCCTCGTTATCACCGACGATATCCGCCAGATTATCGCCAGCGGCGTCGATGCAGGCACCCTCGCGCACATGGCCAGACAGGCCAACATGATGACCCTGTTTGAACATGGTTGTCTGGCGGTGGAACGCGGAGAAACCAGCCAGGAAGAGCTGCTACGGGTGCTGGGCATTCCACATGGCGACTAAAAAGCTGTGGTGCTGGCGAGGCGTTTCTCCGCAAGGCGAGCCGCGGCATGGCGCCCTCTGGAGCACGGACAGAGCGCTTGCGCTACAGGACATTCAGCGCGAAGGTATTATTCCGCTAAATCTGAAGCGCGGTGCCGTAAAGGTCTCACAGTGGCGCTCGCCGCACTGCAGCGACCTTATGCAGCAACTGGCGACCCTGCTGCAGGCTGGGTTGACGCTTTCGGAGGGACTAACGCTGCTGTCAGAGCAGCACCCCAGCCCGCAATGGCAGGCTCTGCTGCAGGATATGGCGGTACGGCTGGCGCAGGGCAGCCCCTTATCCGAAGTTATGGCCGAGTGGCCAGAGGTCTTCCCTGCGCTTTACCCGGCAACGATCCGCGCCGGAGAGATGACCGGCAGGCTGGAACACTGCTGTTTTCACCTTGCCCGGCAGCAACAGGCTCAACAGCGCCTGGCGCAGAAAGTGACGAAGGCGCTGCGCTACCCGCTGGTGATAATTCTGCTCGCCATTGCGGTTATCGTCGGTATGTGCGGTTTTGTCCTTCCCGAATTTGCCCAGATATACCGCACATTCAATACGCCGCTACCCGCGCTGACCCGCATGGTAATAGCGCTATCTGCAGGGGTCGAGCGCGCCTTCCCTCTGCTGGCAGGCCTTATCCTCTCCCCTTTTGCGCTACGCCCGCTGATGCGACGTTCCGGGAAGTGGCCATGGTGGAAAGCGGCTATCCTGCGAAGAATACCGGTCCTTTCAACGCTGCGCCGCGGGCAGATGCAGAGCCATATTTTTATGGTGCTGGCCTTAAGCCAGCGTGCCGGAGTACCTTTTTTGCAAGGGCTGGAAAGCGTCGAAACAACGCTGACTTGCCCATGGTGGCGGCACATTATCCGCCAGGTTCACGATGCCGTCGCCCAGGGGCGGCCAATATGGCAGGCATTTGAGGAGAGCGGAGCGTTTACACCGCTCTGCCGACAGCTTATTCGCACCGGGGAGACCTCTGGCGCGCTGGATGTGATGCTGGAAAACCTGGCGCGCTACTACGACGAGCAAACCCACCACCTGGCGGATAATCTGGCGGCGTTGTTGGAACCGGTCCTGTTGGTCGTCACCGGGGGTATTATCGGCACCCTGGTGGTGGCGATGTATCTGCCGGTTTTTCATCTGGGGGATGCCATCAGCGGCACGGGAATGGGGTGAGGCGAAAGGGAAACGCTGGCGTGACGAGCACGCCAGCAAGTCTATACCCTAAATAATTCGCGTTGCAGGAGTGCTCACAGCCAACGCACATGCAGCTTGAAGTATGATGGGTATGTTACAGGCTGTTGAACACGCGGTTCTCTTGTTCCTGTACACGAATAAAGGTCGTACGCTTGGTCAGCTCTTTAAGGCGGGAAGCCCCAACGTAGGTACAGGCTGAACGCAGGCCACCGAGAATATCACGGGCGGTATTCTCCACCGGACCACGCAGCGGCAGCTTCACGGTTTTCCCTTCCGCCGCACGGTACTGCGCCACCCCGCCCACGTGACGGTTCATCGCCGACTCGGAGCTCATGCCGTAGAACAGCATGAATTTTTCACCGTTCTCTTCAACGACGCTACCGCCGCTCTCTTCATGACCGGCCAGCATCCCGCCCAGCATCACGAAATCCGCGCCGCCGCCGAAGGCTTTAGCCACGTCGCCCGGCATGGTACAACCGCCGTCGCTGACGATCTGCCCGCCAAGGCCGTGCGCCGCGTCAGCGCATTCAATCACGGCAGACAGCTGCGGGTAACCAACGCCGGTTTTTACGCGGGTGGTACAGACAGAGCCCGGGCCGATACCGACTTTAACAATGTCTGCGCCGGCCAGAATCAGCTCTTCGCACATTTCGCCGGTGACAACGTTGCCCGCGCAGATGGTTTTATTCGGCCACGCCGCACGCGCCTTTGACAGAAACTGCACAAAGTGTTCGGAGTAACCATTTGCCACATCAATGCAGACAAAGTTCAGCGCCGGATGCAGGTCCAGGATCTGTTTTGTTTTTTCGAAATCCGCGTCAGACGTGCCGGTAGACACCATCACGTATTTCAGTACCGCGTCAGATTCGCGCTGAATAAATGCGCTCCACTCATCAACGGTATAGTGTTTATGCACGGCGGTGAGGATCTCGAAAGAGGCCAGCGCGGTCGCCATTGCAAACGTCCCGACGGTGTCCATGTTAGCGGCGATAATCGGCACGCCAGACCATGTCTGACCGGAATGTTTAAAGGTGTACTCGCGTTCCAGCTCAACATCGGAACGGCTTTTAAGGGTAGAGCGCTTAGGGCGGATAAGAACGTCTTTAAAACCTAATTTCAGATCTTCTTCAATACGCATGTGCGGATTCCTGGGGTTATAGGCAAAAATGTCAAAAGCACAACTCCAGTGACGTTATCATACGCACTAATCATCCCGCCGCAAGACTGCGATTTTCACTTTTTTTACGCTACAATCGTACAAATTTACCTGGTGAATAGTGAATTGCACGTTTTTCACGTCAGGTCTTATTTGCCGAATTTTTAACCATTTGATTTTTAATACTAATAATTTCAGGATCGGTTGTATGGGCTATACGGTAGCGTTAACGGGCGGCATCGGCAGCGGCAAAAGTACTGTCGCCAGCGCGTTTGCACATCTGGGAATTACCGTTATCGATGCCGATATTATTGCCCGTCAGGTGGTCGAACCCGGTACGCCCGCACTGGAAGCTATCGTCAATCGCTACGGCGCGCAGATGCGCCAGGCGGACGGGTCGCTCAACCGCCGACAGCTGCGGGAAACAATTTTCACGCACGCCGCCGAAAAATCCTGGCTAAACTCGCTTCTCCACCCGCTTATCCAGGCGGAAACGCAGCGGCAGATGACGCAGGCCGCCTCACCCTATGTGCTGTGGGTTGTGCCTTTGTTGGTGGAGAATCGCCTCTGGCAAAAAGCTGACAGAGTACTGGTGGTTGACGTCTCCCGAGAAACGCAACTCCAGCGCACCATGCAGCGCGATAATGTGACAAAAGAGCACGCCGAACAGATCCTTGCGGCCCAGGCAACGCGCGATGCGCGACTCGCTGTGGCTGACGATGTTATTGATAACAACGGTACACCAGATGCCATTGCATCGGATGTTGCCCACCTGCACACCAGATACCTGAAGCTGGCGGCGCAGGCCGATTCACAGGAAAAACCGTAATGCACACCCACATCCTCTTTGAACATCCTCTTAATGAAAAGATGCGTACCTGGCTGCGTATTGAATTTCTGGTGCAGCAGTTAAACAACAATTTGCCGATTGCTGATCATGCCAGCGCACTGCATTTTTTCCGCAACGTCGGGGACTTACTGGATGTGTTCGAACGCGGGGAAGTGCGTACCGAATTACTGAAAGAGCTGGAGCGCCAGCAGCGTAAACTGCAGCAGTGGAGCGAAGTGCCGGGCGTGGATCAACGCCGCATCGACGACTTACGCCAGCAGTTAAAAGCCAGCGGCAGCATTCTGATGACGGCGCCGCGCGTCGGTCAGGTACTGCGGGAAGACCGGCTGATTGGCCTCGTGCGTCAGCGCCTGAGTATTCCCGGCGGCTGCTGCAGCTTCGACCTGCCGACGCTGCACATCTGGCTGCACTCCTCACAATCGACCCGCGATGCGCAGGTCGCCCGCTGGCTGGAAAGCCTGCAGCCGATGAACCAGGCGCTGAGCCTGATCCTCGATTTAGTGCGCAACTCCGCCCCGTTCCGCAAACAAACCAGCCTGAACGGCTTTTTCCAGGATAATGGCGAAGATGCCGATCTGCTGCGTTTGCAACTGGTGCTGGACGCTCAGTTGTATCCGCAAATTTCCGGACATAAAAGCCGCTTCGCCATCCGCTTTTTACCGCTGGATAGTGAAAACGGCATTGTGCCCGATCGTCTGGATTTCGAGCTGGCCTGCTGTTAAGGAGTGATGATGAACAACGACACGACCGTCAATTGCCCAACCTGCGGCAAAACCGTGATTTGGGGAGAACAGAGTCCTTTTCGCCCCTTCTGCTCCAAACGCTGTCAGCTTATCGATCTTGGCGAGTGGGCGGCAGAAGAAAAAAGGATCCCCAGCAGTGGGGATCTCTCAGATAGCGATGGCTGGAGTGAAGAAGAGCGTTAAGCTTGCGCGATCAGTTTCGCGATAACCGGCTCGTTAGCGGGAGGAAACGCTGCCGCTAACAGCTCGCCCTGCGCCACCCAGCGCCCCGGCTGCCCTTCTTTGCCCCAGGGTTCTCCCTGCCACTCTTCCACCAGCCAGAACCACAGCGTGATGTGCCGGTCCGGAAACTGATATTCCAGCTTGTCGAACAGCACCGCATTGTGCGCCACAATACCCACTTCTTCATGCAGTTCGCGCACCATCGCCTGCTCGGCCGACTCGCCTTCTTCAATTTTCCCGCCCGGGAACTCCCACTTATTGGCCATATGGGCGTCAGCGGCGCGCTGGGTAATGAAGATTTCCCCCTGCGCATTACGGATAATACCTGTTGAGATATTCAGTATTTTCATTGTATTACATCCATAAAAAAGGCGCAGTCACCTGCGCCTTATGTTTATTCAGTCCCTTAGCTCAGACGGCCATGGCACTGTTTGTATTTTTTACCTGAACCGCACGGGCACGGATCGTTACGTCCCACTTTACGATCGCCGGTTTGCGCCGCCAGCATTTCAGCGGCAGCCGTGTCGTCATCCTGATGGCTGAGCTGCTGCATCTGAGACAGGCGCTCCGCTTCTTCACGACGCTGCTGCTCCATCGCTTCAACCTCTTCCGGCAGGCGCACCTGCACCTTGCTCAGGGTGCTGATCACTTCGTATTTCAGCGATTCCAGCATGGCCGCAAACATGGAGAAGGACTCACGCTTGTACTCCTGCTTCGGATCTTTCTGCGCGTAGCCGCGCAGATGGATGCCCTGACGCAGGTAGTCCATCGCCGCGAGGTGCTCTTTCCACAAGGAATCCAGCGTCTGCAGCATCACGCCTTTTTCAAAGTGGCGCATCATTTCGGTGCCGACCACTTCTTCTTTACGCTGATACACTTCGATGGCGCTCTGCAGAATACGCTCGCGCAGGGTCTCTTCGTGCAGCTCTGGCTCTTTATCCAGCCATTCGGAAATCGGCAACTCGAGGTCGAAATCGTTTTTCAGACGTTCCTGCAGACCCGGGATATCCCACATTTCCTCCAGCGACTGCGGCGGAATATGCGCATCGATGGTCGCTTTGAAGACATCTTCGCGGATGCTGGCGATGGTTTCGCTCACGTCCGACACGTCCAGCAGTTCGTTACGCTGGGTGTAGATAGCGCGACGCTGGTCGTTCGCCACATCATCATATTCCAGCAGTTGCTTACGAATATCGAAGTTGCGGCTTTCCACTTTACGCTGTGCGTTGGCAATAGCTTTGGTCACCCACGGGTGCTCGATAGCTTCGCCCGGCTTCATACCCAGTTTACGCATCATGCCCGACACGCGGTCAGAGGCAAAAATACGCATCAGGGCATCTTCCATCGACAGGTAGAAGCGGGAAGAACCGGCATCACCCTGACGACCGGAACGGCCGCGCAGCTGGTTGTCGATACGACGGGATTCATGACGCTCGGTGCCGACGATGTGCAGACCGCCCGCCGCCAGAACGGCTTCGTGACGTACCTGCCAGTCTGCTTTGATCTGCGCAATCTGCTCGCTGGTCGGGTTTTCGAGCTGAGCGACTTCCGCCTGCCAGCTCCCCCCCAGCACGATATCCGTACCACGACCCGCCATGTTAGTCGCGATGGTCACGGTCGCCGGGTAACCTGCCTGCGCAACGATATCTGCTTCACTGGCGTGGAACTTGGCGTTCAGGACGTTGTGCTTGATGCCTGCTTTCGTCAGCTCGCGGGACACCACTTCAGATTTCTCGATAGAGATGGTCCCCACCAGCACCGGTTGACCGTTGGCGGTACGCTCTTTGATGTCTTCGATGATCGCCTGGATTTTTTCCGCTTCGGTCATGTAGACCAGATCCGGCATATCTTTACGGATCATCGGGCGGTTGGTCGGTACCACAACGGTATCCAGCTTATAAATAGAGCTGAATTCAAACGCTTCGGTATCCGCAGTACCGGTCATCCCTGCCAGCTTCTCGTACAGACGGAAGTAGTTCTGGAAGGTGATAGACGCCAGCGTCTGGTTTTCATTTTGGATATCCACGCCTTCTTTGGCTTCCACCGCCTGATGCAGACCATCAGACCAGCGGCGACCCTGCATGGTACGGCCAGTGTGCTCATCGACGATAATCACTTCGCCGTCTTTAACGATGTAGTCCACGTCGCGGGTGAACAGCGCGTGTGCGCGCAGCGCCGCGGTCACGTGGTGCATCAGCATAATGTTCGCCGGAGAGTACAGAGACTCGCCCTCGTCCATAATGCCTTCATTCACCAGCAGCTCTTCCACCAGCACCAGACCACGCTCAGTGAGGTTCACCTGGCGCGCTTTTTCATCCACGGAGAAGTGACCTTCGCCCTGGAAAGTATCGGAGTCTTCTTTCTCCTGACGAATCAGATGTGGAATAATTCTGTTGACCTGACGGTACATCTCAGAGCTGTCTTCCGCCGGGCCGGAGATGATAAGCGGCGTACGCGCTTCATCGATAAGAATGGAGTCGACCTCATCCACCAGCGCATAGTGCAGCTTACGCTGTACGCGCTCTTCCGGGCTGAACGCCATGTTGTCGCGCAGATAGTCGAAGCCGTATTCGTTGTTAGTGCCGTAGGTGATATCGGCGGCGTACGCTTCACGCTTCGCTGGCGCGGGCATTCCCGGCAGGTTAATCCCGACGGACATACCGAGGAACTCAAACAGTGGGCGGTTGTTTTCGGCGTCACGCTGGGCCAGGTAGTCGTTGACGGTGACCACGTGAACGCCTTTACCGGACAGGGCGTTAACATAGGCTGGCAGCGTTGCGGTCAGGGTTTTACCTTCACCGGTGCGCATTTCCGCGATGCAGCGGTCGTTGAGCACCATGCCCCCGAGCAGCTGCACGTCAAAGTGACGCATACCGAATACGCGTTTACTGGCCTCACGGACCACCGCGAACGCTTCCGGAATCAGGTTTTCAACGGTTTCGCCCTTCTCCATGCGCGCGCGAAACTCTGCGGTTTTGGCCTTCAGTTCATCATCGGAGAGTTTTTCCATCTCCGGTTCCATGGCATTGATAACGCCGACAACTTTACGCATACGACGCAGCGTACGATCGTTACGGCTGCCGAAAACTTTAGTTAATAATTTGATTAGCATAATAAAATCTCAAACGCCCCGCGCAGCGGAGTCTTAGTTATTCGTTAAATTCAGGTGTCGTTTAGCTGAGACGTTGAGGTCCGGCGCGGATGCCCTGCACCTGGCTAACCCAGCAGCCAACGCAGAACGGCGCCCGGGCGTCAGGCGCGGGGGGGCTGACCACCATGCGCACAATGGTCGGTGGCGGGCTTTCCCGCATCAGCAGCGCGCTGAGCGTGTCGAGCAGAGCAAGATGGTGCACCTGCATCGGTGCGGTCGCTTCCGCCACCGGCAAGGCCTGCGGCGCCATAGCGAAAGAGAGATGACGAATGACCGTACGGATGGCGTGCTGATGCCAGTAATCGACGGTAAACGTTGGTCGACGGTTGGCTTCCAGCAACGCCAACTGCGAGAAGTTGACCTTCGCCGGGGTCGTATGGTTACTGGCCGCTTTGGTCGGCGGAACCGGCTCGGGGTTGCTGCCGAGCGCAGGCAAGCCGAACCCCGCCGCGACCATCCCCAACAGGAGATGCGGCCAGAAGTACCGTCTGCCAAACTGTCGCCAACGCGTCAGTATTCCACTCACGTCAATTACACCCCGGATCAAACCAACCAGTAAGAATTTTTTAGCGCCCAAATCTTATCACTAATGCCGCTGTCCGGCAGCAGGAATGACGAAATACCCGAGGAAAAGTGCTCAACAAAACATCAAACGCGCTAATGACTTAGCGATTACAGGGGAAAGAAACGACAGGAGGGCTAAAAAAGAAAAAACGACTGGCTTCCTGGTCGGAGAGAGTACCAGGTTACCAGTCGAATTTACGCGATGGTCAGACTTACGCCAGAACCATTGATGGTGCTTTGAATGCCAGCGGCAGCTCTGCGTCGTCTTCGAAAGTGACAAACTCCCAGGCTTCTTGTTTAGCAAGAACCGCCTGAAGCAGCTTGTTATTCAATGCATGACCGGATTTGTACGCCGTAAATGCGCCGATGATGTTGTGACCACACATAAACAGGTCACCAATCGCATCAAGCATTTTGTGACGCACGAATTCGTCTTCGAAACGCAGGCCGTCTTCGTTCAGTACGCGATAATCGTCAACAACGATGGCACAATCGAAGCTGCCGCCCAGGGCCAGGCCGCGGGACTGCAGATATTCGATATCACGCATGAAACCGAAGGTACGTGCACGGCTAATCTGGCGCATGAACGCATCCGCGGAGAAATTCAGTGCATAGCGCTGGTTGCTGCTATCAATGGCCGGATGGTTAAAATCGATGGTGAAATCCAGCGAAAAACCATTGTACGGCTTGAATTCAGCCCACTTGTCGCCGTCCTGAACGCGGACAGTGTCTTTAATGCGCACAAATTTCTTCGCGCAGTTCAGTTCATCGATGCCGGCATCCAGCAACAGATAAACAAACGGCGCAGCACTACCGTCCATAATCGGGATTTCAGGCGCATCGACTTCAATAACGATATTGTCGATACCCAGCCCCGCCAGCGCAGCATTCAAGTGCTCAACTGTCGAAATCCGTACGTCATGCTCGTTAACCAGGCAAGTACAGAGCATGGTATCACGCACAGATTTGGCATCAGCCGGAAAATCTACCGGTGGATTCAAGTCGGTGCGACGATAGATGACCCCGGTATTTGCCGGCGCAGGGCGCAGCGTCAGCGTGACTTTCTTGCCGGTATGTAAACCGACACCCGTCGCCTGAACGATACGTTTAAGAGTCCTTTGTTTGATCATCGTATAATCTCGCCAAATTACCTATCCAACCGAAGTGTACTACACACTTGGCGGGCCAGTTTAGCACAAAGAGCGCAGATTCCCAAATTCCAGCGTATTCTTAGTCCGCCTGCTTGCGCAGAAACGCCGGGATATCAAGGTAATCCGGTTCTTTCGTGGTTTGCGGCGTATTGTCGTTAACCACTTTTGCGACTGTTTTTTGTTCCTGAGACAGCGGCGCCATACCGTGTTGCTGATAGCGATCCATCACCGGCTGCTGCTGTTGCTTATTGGTCACCAGCGTAATTTCCGGACGTTTGTCCATGCCGATACCGGTCGCAACCACCGTAACGCGCAGTTCGTCGTTCATCTCTGGATCCAGAGATGTACCGATAACCACGGTTGCGTTGTCAGACGCGAACGCGCGGATAGTGTTACCCACGGTTTCAAACTCGTCCAGACGCAGGTCGAAGCCCGCCGTGATGTTGACCAGAACGCCGCGCGCGCCGGACAGATCGATATCTTCCAGCAGCGGAGAAGAGATAGCCATTTCAGCCGCTTCTTCCGCACGGTCTTCACCGCTGGCCACGCCGGAGCCCATCATCGCATAGCCCATTTCGGACATCACGGTACGCACGTCCGCAAAGTCGACGTTCATCAGGCCCGGACGGGTGATCAGTTCGGCGATACCCTGCACCGCGCCTTTCAGCACGTCGTTTGCCGCGCCGAACGCGTCAAGCAGAGAGATGCCGCGACCCAGCACTTTCAGCAGCTTGTCGTTTGGAATCGTGATCAGCGAGTCCACGTGTTTGGACAGCTCGGCGATACCCTGCTCCGCAAACGCCATACGCTTCTTGCCTTCAAAGTTGAAAGGCTTGGTCACGACGGCCACGGTCAGAATACCTAAATCTTTTGCTACTTCAGCCACAACCGGGGCTGCGCCAGTACCGGTACCACCGCCCATACCGGCGGCGATGAACACCATGTCGGCGCCGTCAAGAGCTGCACGCAGCGCTTCACGGTCTTCGTCGGCTGCATTACGGCCAACTTCCGGGTTTGCGCCCGCGCCCAGACCTTTGGTAATACCGCTACCGATCTGAATGGTCTGGCCAACCGCAGTTTTACGCAACGCCTGGGCGTCGGTGTTCACTGCGAAGAATTCAACACCTTCGATGCGCTCGCGCACCATGTGTTCAACGGCATTACCGCCGCCGCCACCGACGCCGATGACTTTAATCACCGCGTCGTTGGTTAGTTCCATAGGTTCAAACATAGTTTCTCTCCGTTTTGTGCCTGTCGCCTGAGAACGCAAATTATCGGCGTTCTCTTAAAAAAAATTAAAACTCTTTTCGCAGCCAGGTATTAATTCGCTTAATCCATGAACTCACTGCGACGCGTTTTTCCACTTCAGCTTCACCACTCAGATGGGACTCTTTCCCGTAGTGAAGCAGGCCCACCGCCGTCGAATAATACGGCTCCTGGGCATAATCCGTCAGTCCGGTGATGTTCAGCGGTGCGCCGATGCGCACCTGCGTATGGAACACGCGCTGCGCACAGGCCGCCAGGCCCTCAATTTGCGCGGCGCCGCCGGTTAACACAATCCCCGCCGCCAGGTGATGTTTCACTCCTTGCTGACGAAGCTGTTCCTGTAACTGTAAAATTTCCTCGTTAACGAGGTTCAGCAGCTCGGTATAACGCGGCTCAATCACCTCCGCCAGCGTCTGACGCTGCAGGCTGCGCGGCGGGCGTCCGCCCACGCTTGGCACTTCGACGCTTTCGTCTTTGCCGACGATAGAGCCCAGCGCGCAACCATGACGTACTTTAATCGCCTCTGCGTCGCTCGGCGGCGTGCCGAAGGCATAAGCGATATCGCTGGTCACCACATTCCCGGCATACGGGATAACTTTGGTGTGACGCAACGCGCCGCCAGTGTACACGGCGATATCCATTGTACCACCGCCGACATCCACCACGCAGACACCCAGTTCACGTTCATCTTCCGTTAATACGGAATAGCTGGACGCCAGCCCGGCGAAAATCAGTTGGTCAACTTTCAGACCGCAGCGTTCAACCGCTTTAACAATGTTTTTCGCCATATCGTTATGGCAAGTGATCAGGTGCACTTTCGCCTGCATACGAACACCCGACAAACCGACAGGATTTTTAATCCCTTCCTGGTAGTCAATCGCATATTCCTGCGGGATCACGTGCAGAACACGATGCTCGTCGCGCACGCGTACGGACTTCGCCGTATGCACCACGTTTTCGACATCTTCCTGCGTCACTTCCTCTTCGGAAATCGGCACCATGCCGATTTCATTCTGACAGCTTATGTGCTTGCCTGAAAGCGCCAGATACACGGAGGAAATCTGGCAATCCGCCATCAGTTCGGCCTGGTCGATGGCGCGCTGTACGCACTTCACCACGGACTCCAGGTCGTTTACCCCGCCTTTGTCCATACCCCGGGACGGGCAACTGCCCACACCGATGATATTCACCATTCCGTCGGGCAGAACTTCCCCTACCAAAGCGGCTACCTTCGCGGTACCAATTTCCAGCCCTACTACCAGTTTTCTGTCCGTCGCTTTGATCATTGTTGCTCTGCCTGTGCCTGATTCTGTTGTTGATGTGTATCCTCTACGGGAGCCGGAGCTGGCTGCCAACCCACCGCTGCGCCTGAGTCATAACGCAAATCAACATAGCTAATCCGTTTGCCATCGGTTTGCGCCTGCTGCTGAAGAACCGGGTAGAGTTCTAAAAAGCGCTCAAGACGTTTCATCGTATCGCCGCGTCCCAGATTAATCCTGATGCCATTGTCCAGTGTTAACTGCCAGGAGCGGCGTGCGGTCATCGCCGCCACTTTCAACGTAAATTTCTCTTTAGCCAGTACCAGCCCCATGTCGCGATATCCCTGAAGCACTTCGTTTTCACTTCCTTCAGGGCCGTAAAGCATGGGCAAATTCTGCTTACTGGCGCGATCCGCTGGCACGCTGAACGCATTACCGTCGGTATCGACCATGTGCTGATCATTCCAACGTGCAATAGGCACATATTCAACCAGATGAATCTTCAATTCGTCCGGCCACTGCTTACGAACGCTCGCCTGCTTAATCCATGGCAGACGCTCAATCTGACTCTGGATAATATTGACGTCCTGAGTCATAAACGTTCCCGGCGAACCCAGCGCCAGAATGGTCTGGCGGATATCATCGTTGCGCGTGTAGTGACGATCGCCTGTCACCACCAGTTTTGATATCGGCAATCGCTGAGCATCTTCCATCCAGCCGAGCACCACCCAGCCGCTCATCAACACGGTGCATAATACCGCCAGCAGGAACACAATCCCCGCAAGACGTGTTCCATTATTACGTCGTGAAGAGGAAAGCTCTTCTTCACGATTCCGCGTATTCAGCGCTGCCTGCGACATATCAACCCGCCAGGTCCAGAATGCGTACCACCAGCTGCGAGAAGCTCATGCCCGCCTGGCGCGCCGCCATCGGCACCAGACTGTGGCTGGTCATACCCGGAGAGGTATTCGCTTCCAGCAGATACAACTGACCGTCTTCGTCCTGCATCACATCAATACGACCCCAGCCTGAACACCCAAGAATATTCCAGGCTTTCAGCACCAGCGCTTTCATTTCTTCTTCACGCTGTGGTTCTTCACAACCAGGGCAGAAATATTTTGTCTCGTCAGAGAGATACTTCGCCTCATAATCATAGAAGGTTCCAGCAGGTTGGATGCGAATTGACGGCAAAATTTCTTCACCCACTACCGCCACGGTGAATTCCGGTCCGCTGAGCCATTTTTCTATCAGAACGTCATCATCGTGCTGAAATGCTTGCGCTAACGCCGCATCAAGCGCACGACTTTCGTTCACTTTCGACATACCGACGCTGGAGCCTTCACGGCTCGGCTTCACAATCAGCGGCAAACCCAGCGCCGCAATACGCTGTGAATCCTCTGCGGACAGGCCCTGAGCGAACTCGGCGCGGGTCAGCGCCACCCACGGCGCCACGGGAAGCCCCGCCCCTTGCCACAGCAGTTTGCTGCGCAGTTTGTCCATAGAGATGGCTGACGCCATCACGCCGCTGCCGGTATAAGGAATGCCAGTAAGCTCCAGCAAACCCTGCAACGTACCATCTTCACCGCCACGGCCGTGAAGCGCAATAAACACTTTCTTAAATCCCTTGCTTTTCAGAAGGGTGATATCTTCATCGCGCGGGTCAACGGCATACGCATCAACGCCAGCTTCACGTAAACCGGCCAGCACCGCCGCGCCGGAGTTGAGCGATACCTCGCGCTCTGCGGACGTCCCGCCAAGCAGGACGGCGATTTTATCAGCCATGGCGATCATCCTCCTGCCCCTGCGGTTTAAGTTTGATTTCAGCTAAGTTACGTGCGATTTTGCCGATATTCCCCGCACCCTGAACCAAAATCAGGTCATTTCCGGTCAGAACAGGGGCCAGCATGTCCGCGACCTGCGCCGGATCGGAAACCAAAATGGGATCAACTTTACCGCGCCCACGAATCGTGCGGCACAGCGAGCGGCTGTCGGCGCCAGGAATCGGCGCTTCACCCGCCGGGTAAACATCCAGCATCAGCAACGCGTCGACCTGAGTCAGTACGTTGGCGAAATCGTCGTACAGATCGCGCGTACGAGTGAAGCGGTGCGGCTGGAACAGCATGACCAGATTTTTATCCGGCCAGCCGGCACGCGCAGCTTTAATGGTCGCATCCACTTCCGTCGGGTGGTGGCCGTAGTCATCAACCAGCATGGCGCTACCGTTTTTACCGTTCACATCCTGCAGCGGGAATTCGCCGAGGAAATCAAAGCGACGACCGGTGCCCTGGAAACTCGCCAGCGCGCGCAGGATCGCCTCATCGTCAATGCCCTCTTCCGTTGCCACCGCAACCGCCGCCGCCGCATTGAGCGCATTATGGCGGCCCGGAGCGTTCAGGACGACCTTCAACACCGCTTTGTCCTGGCGAATCAGGGTGAAATGCCCCTGCGCGCCGATTTGGCTGTAATCTTCAACACGCACATCGGCATCGTCGCTAAAGCCATAGGTGGTGATTTGACGCCCTACGCGCGGCAGCAGCTCGCGGATCACCGGATCGTCCACACACATCACCGCACGGCCGTAAAACGGCAGGTTGTGCAGGAAGTTGATAAAGGTCTGCTTCAGGTTCTCAAAGTCGCCCTGGTAAGTATCCATATGGTCGGCTTCGATGTTGGTCACAATCGCGACCATCGGCTGCAGGTGCAGGAACGACGCATCGCTTTCGTCCGCTTCCGCAATCAGGTAGCGGCTGTTACCCAGACGCGCATGCACGCCTGCAGCTTTCACCAGGCCGCCGTTCACGAAGGTCGGGTCGAGCCCGGCTTCCGCGTAAATGCTCGCCACCATCGCGGTGGTCGTGGTTTTGCCGTGGGTTCCGGCAATCGCAATGCCGTGACGAAAACGCATCAATTCCGCCAGCATCTCCGCACGGCGGATCACCGGAATACGCGCCTCATGCGCCGCAACGATTTCCGGGTTCTCCGCCGAAATCGCGCTCGACACCACCACCACGCTCGCATCGCGCACGTTTTCCGGGCGATGGTTGAAATAAATCGTCGCGCCCAGCGCTGAAAGCTGCTGAGTCACCGGGTTCGGCGCTAAATCCGAACCGCTGATCTGATACCCTTCGTTGGCCAACACTTCGGCAATACCGCCCATGCCAGCACCACCGATGCCAACAAAGTGGATGTGCCGGACGCGACGCATCTCGGGCACAATGGAACGCAGTTTTGCCAGTTGTTGTGTATTCATCTTCTAAACGCCATCGACTACTTCAAAAATTCATGCAACGCCAAACGGGCGCCGCGATTATCAAGCCTGGGCTGCCAGGCTCACTTCGTTTGCCACCCGCTCCGTAGCATCCGGGATGGCGGCGGCGCGAGCGCGTTCAGCCATCTCCAGCAAGGTATTCCGATCCCAGCTCTCAAGCGTGCTGGCAACCGCATCGGCGGTAAACTGCGGTTGTTCAAAAATCTTCGCCGCGCCAGCTTGCTCCAGCGGCAGCGCATTCCAGTACTGCTGGCGATCTTTATGCTGGAACGGCACAAAAACGGCAGGCAGCCCGGCGGCGGCAATCTCGCTGACCGTCAACGCGCCCGAGCGACATACCACCACATCGGCCCAGGCGTAGGCAGCGGCCATGTCGTCAATAAACTCCGTCACGTTGTGTTGCGGCTGGCCCGCGTCGGCGTAAGCCTGCTGCACGGTCTGTTCGGCGCCCTTCCCGCTCTGATGCCAGATGGTCACGCTGTCGCCGAGCTTAGCGGCCACCAGCGGCATCGTCTGGTTGAGCACGCGCGCGCCCTGTGACCCCCCCACTACCAGCACGCGTTTCGGTCCTGCGCGGCCGACCAGACGCTGCTGCGGCAGCGGCAGCGCCAGTACATCAACGCGCACCGGATTGCCCACGACCGCAGCATTGGGAAACGCCCCAGGAAAGGCCTGCATCACTGTCGTGGCGATTTTCGCCAGCCACTTATTGGTCAATCCGGCAATCCCGTTCTGCTCATGGAGCACCACCGGGATCCCTAACGACCAGGCCGCCAGGCCGCCAGGGCCAGACACATAGCCGCCCATGCCCAGCACCACATCCGGCTTATAGCATTTCATAATCGCCCGCGCCTGACGCCAGGCGTTGAAGATGCGAACCGGCGCCAGCGCCAGCGCCTTCAGCCCTTTGCCACGCAAACCGGAAATGCGGATAAAATCAATCTCGATGCCGTGTTTCGGCACCAGGTCTGCTTCCATACGGTCGGCGGTGCCGAGCCAGCGAACCTGCCAGCCCTGCTCCATCAGGTGATGCGCAACCGCCAGCCCCGGGAACACATGCCCACCGGTACCGCCAGCCATCACCATCAATCGCTTCACCTGACCACTCATCGCACACCCCGTGTAAACGCCTGGGCTTTCTCCAGACGCGTTTCATAATCAATACGTAACAGCAGCATAATGGCCGTCGACATAATCAACAGACTGGAACCGCCGTAACTGATAAGCGGCAACGTCAGGCCTTTTGTCGGCAGCATCCCCGCCGCCGCGCCGACGTTAACCAGCGCCTGGAAGCTAAACCAGACGCCGATGGCGCAGGCCAGAAAACCGGAAAAACGCTGGTCAAGCTCCAGCGCTTTGCGGCCAATGGACATGGCGCGGAAAGCGACGAAGAATACCATTAAAAGTGCCAGTACCACACCGATATAACCTAACTCCTCCGCGATAATCGCGAAGATGAAGTCCGTGTGCGCCTCCGGCAGGTATTCCAGCTTTTGCACCGAGTTGCCGAGGCCCTGCCCCCACATTTCGCCGCGACCGAACGCCATCAGCGACTGGGTCAGCTGATAGCCGCTGCCAAACGGATCTTCCCATGGGTTCCAGAATGACGTGACGCGGCGGATACGGTACGGCTCTGCGAGGATAAGCAGAACAACCGCCGAGATCCCCATGCCGATAATCGCGATGAACTGCCACAGCTTGGCGCCCGCGAGGAACAACATCGCAAGCGTCGTGACGAACAGCACCACCACGGTCCCAAGGTCAGGCTGCGCCAGCAGCAGGATCGCCAGCACGAAGATAACGCCCATCGGCTTTAAGAAGCCGCGCAGGTTGTTACGCACCTCGTCGGCCTTACGCACCAGATAGTTGGCGATATAGCAAAACAGCGACAGCTTGGTGAATTCCGCAGGCTGAATACGCAGCGGCCCCAGCGCTATCCAGCGCGACGCGCCGTTAACCGAACTGCCGACGACCAGTACGATAAGCAGCATGCCGATAGAGGCAATCAGCATGGCCGTACTGTGACGTTGCCAGAACTCCATCGGCAGGCGCAGCGTGATTAACCCCAGAAGAAACGCGAGGATGATATACAGGCCGTCACGCTTGGCGAACAAAAACGGATCGTTGGCCAGACGCTGCCCAACGGGCATCGACGCCGACGTCACCATAACGAAACCAACCGCCGCCAGACCGAGCGTCAGCCACAGCAGGGTACGATCGTACATCACCAGGCTGTCGTTATCCTTCGGCCTGGACCCCATCACCCAGCCTTTTAACGCCGAAAACAGCCAGACCAGGATCCCTGATCCCGGCAGGTGCGGCATTCTCAGGCGAGGGAGAGATAAACGCATCAGCCTAACTCCTTCGCCAGACGGGTAAAGATATCCCCGCGCTGCTCAAAATTCTTGAACTGATCAAGACTGGCGCAGGCCGGAGACAACAGCACCATATCCCCCGGCTTCACCTGCGGCGCGATAAGACGCATCGCCTGTTCCATGGTCTCCGTCAGCGTGGCGACTTCCGGACGCAGCGCCGCCAGCTCAGCGCCGTCGCGGCCAAAGCAGTACAGGCGAATGTTATCCCCTGTCAGGTAGCGCTTGAGCGGCGCAAAATCGGCAGATTTACCGTCGCCGCCCAGCAGCAGCCAGAGGGTGCCGTCGACATGCAGGCCGTTCAGCGCCGCTTCCGTACTGCCGACGTTGGTGGCCTTCGAATCGTTAATCCAGCGCGCGCCGTTATGCACCAGCGCCAGTTGGAAACGGTGCGCCAGGCCGCTAAACGTGGTCAGCGCCTTCAGGCTGCTGGCGCGCGGCAATCCTGCGGCATCCGCCAGCGCCAGCGCCGCCAGTGCATTGGTATAGTTATGCTGACCGCTGAGATTCATCTCTTTCACGTTCAGCACTTTTTCACCTTTCACCCGCAGCCAGGTTTCACCCTGCTGACGGTTCAGGTGGTAATCACCCATATTGATGCCGAAGCTGATGCAGCGTTCATCGGCGCCGCGCACCGGCATCGTCAGCGCATCATCGGCATTCACCACGCAGACTTTCGCGTTTTCATACACGCGCAGTTTTGCCGCACGGTACTGCTGTAAGCCCAGCGGATAGCGATCCATATGATCTTCAGTCACGTTGAGGACTGTCGCGGCAACTGCCCGCAGACTGGAGGTGGTCTCCAGCTGGAAGCTTGAAAGTTCCAGCACATACAGCTCGCGGGAGACATCCAGCAGCATCAGCGCAGGCAAACCAATGTTGCCACCGACGCCGACATTAATGCCTGCCGCTTTCGCCATTTCGCCGACCAGCGTCGTGACGGTGCTTTTCCCGTTTGAACCAGTGATCGCCACGACAGGTGCCTGCGCTTCACGGCAGAACAACTCGATATCGCCAACGATTTCCACACCGGCATCTGCGGCCGCGCTTAACGACGGGTGCGACAGGGCGATACCAGGGCTTGCCACAATCAGGTCCGCCGCCAGCAGCCAGTCGTCATTCAGACCGCCAACATAACGTTCGACCTGCTCCGGCAGCTTATCCAGTCCCGGCGGCGTGGCACGGGTATCCATCACGCTCGGGGTCACGCCCTGCGCCAGAAAGAAATCAACGCAGGAAAGACCGGTCAGTCCAAGACCGACGATGACCACGTTTTTGCCCTGGTAATCTGCCATGATTAACGCACCTTCAACGTTGCCAGGCCAATCAGCACCAGCATCAGGGAAATAATCCAGAAGCGCACAATCACGCGCGGCTCCGGCCAGCCTTTCAGTTCATAGTGATGGTGAATCGGCGCCATGCGGAAAATACGTTGTCCGCGCAGTTTGAATGAGCCGACCTGCAGGATAACCGACAGGGTTTCCACCACGAATACGCCGCCCATAATGACCAGCAGAAACTCCTGACGCAGCAGCACAGCGATGATGCCCAGCGCGCCGCCCAGGGCCAGCGAACCGACGTCGCCCATGAAGACCTGCGCCGGATAGGTGTTGAACCACAGAAAGCCTAAGCCCGCGCCGACAATCGCCGTACAGACGATGACCAGTTCACCGGCATGGCGCAGATACGGAATATGCAGATAGCTGGCGAAGTTCATGTTGCCGGTCGCCCACGCAACCAGCGCAAAACCCGCAGCCACGAACACCGTTGGCATAATCGCCAGGCCGTCAAGGCCGTCGGTCAGGTTCACCGCATTCCCCGTTCCCACAATGACGAAGTAGGCCAGCAGAATGTAGAAAAGCCCCAGTTGAGGCATGATGTCTTTAAAGAACGGCACCACCAGTTGCGTCGCTGGCGTATCTTTACCGACCATATACAGCGCAAAGGCGACGCCGAGCGCGATAACCGACATCCAGAAGTATTTCCAGCGGGCAATCAGGCCTTTCGTATCTTTGCGCACCACTTTGCGGTAGTCATCGATAAAACCGATCACGCCGTAGCCGACCAGCACCACCAGTACGCACCACACGTAAGGGTTCCACGGATACGCCCACAGCAGAACGGACACCACGATCGCGGTCAGGATCATGATCCCGCCCATTGTCGGGGTGCCGCGCTTGCTGAAGTGCGACTCAGGACCATCGTTACGCACGACCTGGCCAAAAGAGAGTTTTTGCAGACGGGCAATCATGCGCGGGCCCATCCACAACGAGATGAACAGCGCAGTCAGCAGGCTGACGATGGCGCGAAACGTCAGATAGGAAAAGACGTTAAAGCCGGAATAATATTTGACCAAATGTTCGGCCAGCCAAACTAACATGTCCCGTTCTCCTGTAATGCGCGTACTACCTCTTCCATGGCGGCACTACGTGAACCCTTCACTAAAATGGTGATGATTTGTTGTTCTTTGATCATTGTTTTCAGCCGCGCGATAAGCGTTGCTTTATCGGTAAAGTGCTCTCCGACACCGCTTGCCGACCCAATCAGCTGGCTTAACGTCCCCACGCTTAATACGCGGTCGATACCCGCCGCTTTTGCCGCTTCGCCAACCTGACGATGGCAGGCTTCGCTTTCGTCGCCGAGCTCCGCCATATCGCCAACCACCAGCACGCGGTAGCCCGGCATATCGGACAGCACCTGCGCCGCCGCGGTCATTGAGCCCACGTTGGCGTTGTAAGAGTCGTCAAGCAGCAGTGTGTTTTCCGCAAGCGCAATCGGGAATAAACGCCCCGGCACCGCCTGCAGTTTCGCCAGACCGGCCTTGACCGCGTCCAGCCCTGCGCCAACGGCCATCGCCAGCGCGGTTGCGGCCAGCGAGTTAGCGATATTGTGGCGCCCCGGCAACGGCAGCAGCACGTCGACGCTCCCCTGCGGGGTATGCAGCGTGAACGCCGTGCCACGGCGGGTCACCTGAATATCGCTGGCGGTAAACTCGCTGTTCGCCGCATTCGGCGAGAAGCGCCAGACCTGACGCTCGCCAATCACGCTCTGCCAGTTCAGCCAGTCGCTGTTATCCGCATTCAGAATGGCAATGCCGTCCTGCGGTAAACCGGTAAAGATTTCCCCTTTTGCTTTCGCCACGCCCGCCAGAGAACCGAAACCCTCAAGGTGCGCCGCAGCCAGGTTATTCACCAGCGCTGCTTCCGGACGCGTCAGGCTGACGGTCCAGGCGATTTCGCCCTGATGGTTAGCCCCCAGCTCAATCACCGCAAACTCATGCTCAGGCGTCAGTCGCAGCAATGTCATCGGCACGCCGATGTCATTATTGAGGTTGCCAGCGGTATATAACGTATTTCCGCACTGGCCCAGTATCGCGGCGGTCATCTCTTTAACCGACGTTTTTCCTGAGGAGCCAGTCAGCGCGACCACCCGGGCCGGAACCTGCTGACGCACCCAGGCCGCCAGTTCACCGAACGCCAGACGGGTGTCTTTCACCACGATCTGCGGCAGCGAGCACGCCAGCTTGCGGCTCACCAGCAGCGCGCCTGCGCCGCCTTCTTTGGCCTGCTCGACAAAATCATGCGCGTCGAAGCGCTCGCCTTTTAAGGCGACAAATAAACAGCCCGCCGTCACCTTACGGGTATCCGTCGTTACGGCATCAATGGTCAGAGAGCCGCCGTGCAGCTCGCCCTGCAATACGTCGGCGAGCTGACTTAGCGTTACGCGAATCATGCCACCACTCCCAGCAGGCGGGCTGCAGTGACGCGGTCGGAATAATCAAGGCGGCGGTTGCCGACAATCTGGTAGTCCTCATGACCTTTACCGGCCACCAGCACCACGTCGTTTTCTTTTGCCTGCATGATGGCGTTGGTCACCGCTTCAGCGCGCCCTTCCATCACTTTCACCCGTCCGGCGTCCAGCATACCGGCCAGGATATCGTTAATAATCGCGCGCGGCTCTTCGGTACGCGGATTGTCGTCCGTCACCACCACCACATCGGCGAACTCTTCGGCAATAGCCCCCATCAGCGGACGTTTGCCTTTGTCGCGATCGCCGCCGCAGCCAAAGACGCACCACAGCTTGCCCGCACAGTGCAGACGCGCGGCCTGCAGGGCCTTTTCCAGCGCATCCGGCGTATGAGCGTAGTCAACCACTACCGTCGGTTTCCCCGGCGCGGTGAACACTTCCATACGGCCGCACACCGGCTGCAAACGCGCGGCGGTGCTCAGGAGGCTGGCAAGCGGGTAGCCCAGCGCCAGCAGCGTCGCCAGCGCCAGCAGTAGGTTGCTGACGTTAAACGCGCCCATCAGGCGGCTGTCGATTTCGCCATTGCCCCAACTGGAGGCAAACTGGATAGTCGCCCCGTGGTCGTGGTAGCTCACCGAGGTCGCCTTCAGCCAGCGGCCGTGGCAGTTCGGATTGATATGGTCTTCCATGGATACGGCAACCGCATCCGGCAGTTTCGCCAGCCAGCGGCGTCCCACTTCGTCATCGGCGTTAATAATCGCCTGGCCGCAGTGGTGGGTGGAATAAAGCAGCCATTTCGCCGCTTCGTAGTGTTCCATATCGCCGTGGTAATCGAGGTGGTCACGGCTTAAGTTGGTGAAAACAGAAGCGGCAAACTGCAGCGCCGCGACGCGATGCTGCACCAGGCCATGGGAAGAAACTTCCATGGCGGCCAACGTCGCCCCCTGCCCTGCAAGTCCCGACAGCACGTGCTGCACGTCGACGGCCGAGCCGGTCGTATTTTCCGTCGGGATAACTTTATCCAGCAGACCGTTGCCGACAGTACCCATCACGGCGCTGGTTTCGCCCAGCAACTGCGCCCATTGCGCCAGCAGTTGGGTTGTGGTGGTTTTGCCATTCGTCCCGGTCACCCCGACCAGGCGCAGACGCCCGGAAGGCTGGTGATAGAAACGACCGGCCAGCGCCGACAGGCGCTCATTCAACTGGCTGAGATAGATAACCGGTACGCCGTGCATTTCACGGATTTCGCCATCGGTCGCTTCGTCTTTTGCCTCAGCAATAATGGCAGCAACACCTTGCGCTATCGCCTGCGGGATATATCGACGCCCGTCCGCCTGATGACCTGACACAGCCACAAAGAGATCGCCCGATGCCGCCACGCGGCTATCGAGTGTCATCTCTCGCAGCGCCCGCTCGGGTGCATTCGGCACCCACGGAGCAAGAAGGTCGCGCAAATTACGATCTGCCACCGGTTCCCTCGCCTTGATTAATTACATATTCACTTTTTTCGCCCGTCGCCAGCGCATCCGGCTCGATGTTCATGGTGCGCAGAACGCCGCCCATGATGGCACCAAACACTGGCGCGGAAACGGCGCCGCCGTAGTATTTACCCGCCTGCGGGTCGTTAATCACCACCACCAGCGCAAAGCGCGGCTGGCTGGCTGGCGCGACACCCGCGGTGTAAGCAATATATTTGTTGATGTAGCGGCCATCCGGCCCCACTTTTTTCGCCGTACCGGTTTTGATGGCGATACGGTAGCCTTTAATCGCTGCCTTCACGCCGCCGCCGCCCGGCAGCGCCACGCTCTCCATCATATGCATGACGGTACGTACGATAGACTCAGGGAAGATACGCTCGCCCGGAACGGGGGGATCAACTTTGGTGATCGACAGCGGGCGGTAGACGCCATAGCTGCCGATCGTTGCATAGACTCGCGCTAACTGTAACGGGGTTACCATTAGCCCATAGCCGAAAGAGAAGGTGGCCCTCTCTATGTCAGACCACCGTTGTTTTTGAGGAAATAAGCCACTGCGTTCTCCGACCAACCCCAAATTGGTCGCCTTTCCCAGTCCAAAACGTGAGTAAGTATCTACTAACGCTGAGGAGGGCATCGCTAACGCCAGCTTGGAGACACCAACGTTACTCGACTTCTGTAGTACCCCGGTCAGGGACAATTCGCTGTAACGCGCCACGTCTTTGATTTCGTGACCGTTAATCTGATAAGGAATGGTGTTCAGTACGGTATTTTCGTTCACAATCCCACGCTGCAGCGCGGTCATCACCACCATCGGTTTTACCGTTGAACCCGGCTCGAAAACGTCGGTGATGGCGCGGTTACGCATCGCATCTTTTGCGGTGCCGCTGAAGTTGTTCGGGTTGTAGGAGGGGCTGTTGGCCATCGCCAGCACTTCGCCGGTGCTGACATCGACCAGCACCGCGCTGCCGGATTCCGCTTTGTTAAACGCCACGGCGTTGTTCAGCTCACGGTAAACCAGCGCCTGCAAGCGTTCGTCAATGCTCAGCGCCAGGTTATGCGCCGCCTGGCTGTCGGTGGAGGAGATATCTTCAATGACGCGACCGTAACGGTCTTTACGCACGATACGCTCGCCCGGCTGCCCGGTCAGCCACTTATCAAAACTCTTCTCGACCCCTTCAATCCCCTGGCTGTCGACGTTAGTAAAGCCAATGAGGTGAGCGGTTACTTCACCGGAAGGGTAGTAGCGGCGGGACTCTTCGCGCAGATAGATCCCCGGCAGCTTGAGCTTTTTGATGTAGTCGGCCATGTCAGGGTTGACCTGACGGGCCAGATAGATAAAGCGCCCTTTCGGGTTAGCGTTAATGCGGGAAGCCAGCTGATCCAGCGGCATATTCAGGGCGTCGGACAGCGCCTTCCAGCGGTTGTCGAGGCTAATGCCGCCTGCGTCATGCAGCTCTTTAGGGTCAGCCCAAATCGCTTTCACCGGCACGCTCACCGCCAGCGGTCGGCCAGAACGGTCGGTTATCATCCCGCGCGAGGTGGACACCTCCTGCACGCGCAGGGAACGCATGTCACCCTGACGCACCAGCATGTCAGGACTGATGATCTGTAGCCAGGCCACGCGACCCAGCAAAAACGTCAACGCCAGCAAAATGCAGCCGCAAAGCAACGCAAAACGCCAACTGATGAAGTTGGCTTGTTCTTCCTGGCGTTTTGGTTTCTGCGTCTTTGCCACTGCTTTCATGCGTCGCGCTAATCCTTATTTCTGTACAACAATATTTTCCTGTGAAGGATCGACATGCTGCATCTGCAATTTCTCTGTCGCGATCCGTTCTACCCGGCTGTGATCGCCGAGCGCGTTTTCTTCCAGAATCAGGTTGCGCCACTCGATATCGAGCGCATCGCGTTCCAGAACCAGTTGTTCACGCTGCGCCGTTAACAGACGGGTATGGTGCGCCGTCGTCACGACAGTGACTGCCGTCAGAATGATGCAAATGAACAAGCAGAGTGGCAGCTTCCCAAACCGCAAAAGATCGTCACCGATGACGCCAGGCAAAGCATGGCGCTCGTTGCTTCCAATCGATCCTTTTACCTTGCTTAAGGCCTCTGACACTCTGCTGATCATGCGTTCGTCCTCTCTGCAATACGCAGAACTGAACTACGAGCGCGTGGATTCTCTGCCACCTCTTCTTCGCCCGGCATCAACTTGCCTAGTGCTCGCAGTTGACGGCCCCCCAGTTTCCTGAGTTGCTCTTCCGTCATCGGTAACCCTGCCGGAACCTGCGGACCGCGGCTTTGCTCACGCATAAAGCGCTTCACAATGCGGTCTTCCAGCGAATGGAAACTGATAATGGAGAGCCGCCCACCCGGGGCAAGCACGTCGAGCGAGCTTTTTAGCGCCTGCTCTATCTCCTCCAGTTCACTGTTCACCCAGATGCGCACCGCCTGGAAGGTACGGGTCGCGGGATGTTTGTGTTTATCCTTCACCGGCGTCGCCGCGGCGATGACCTCGGCCAGCTCTTTGGTACGGGTCATCGGCTCAACGCGGTTACGCTCAACGATGGCGCGCGCAATACGTTTGCCAAAGCGTTCTTCGCCAAAGGTTTTGATGACCCAGGCGATATCGGCTTCATCCGCCGTTTGCAGCCACTCGGCGGCAGACTGGCCGCGGGTCGGGTCCATGCGCATGTCCAGTGGACCGTCGCGCATAAAAGAGAAACCGCGTTCAGCATCGTCAAGCTGTGGTGAAGAGACGCCAAGATCGAGGAGAATGCCGTCGATCTTGCCGGTAAGACTGCGCTCGGCGGCATAATCAGCCAGCGCGGAGAAAGGTCCATGTACGATGGAAAAGCGGGGATCGTCGATGGTATTCGCCACCGCAATCGCCTCTGGGTCGCGATCGATAGCCAGCAGTCGTCCTTCCGCGCCAAGCTGCGAAAGAATCAGACGCGAGTGGCCACCGCGACCGAAAGTGCCATCAATGTAGATACCATCCGGACGAATATTCAGGCCGTTAACGGCCTCATCCAGAAGTACCGTCGTGTGTTTAAAATTTTCCATCATCTTATAAAGACAAGTCCTGCAACCGTTCCGACAATACTGCGGAATCGGATTGCTCTGCGTCGATATCTTCCTTGACCCGTTGATACCAGGTCGTTTCATCCCACAGTTCAAACTTGTTGAACTGCCCAACCAGCATCACTTCTTTTGTCAGTCCGGCATGTTGCCGTAAAACCGGCGCAATCAGCAAACGACCGGCGTTATCCATCTGACACTCACTGGCATGCCCTAACAGCAGACGCTGAACGCGCCGCTCAGCCGGGTTCATGCTCGACAGCCGCGACAATTTTTGCTCGATGATTTCCCATTCGGGCAGCGGATAAAGCAGCAGGCACGGGTGATGGATGTCAATGGTACAAACCAATTGACCGGAAGCGTTCTCGTTCAGCAAATCCCGATATCGGGTGGGCACCGCTAAGCGCCCTTTGCTGTCGAGATTGACTAACGTTGCCCCACGGAACATGCCAGCCTCACCCCTTTTCACCACTTTAATCCACAAATTCCCACCTTAAGGAGTTTACGGAGCGGAGGAAAAGCTTGTCAAGCCAGCACTAACGCCAACGGAGTCCAAAAACCCAATAATGACGGCAGATATTCGCTCTGTTTAAATTCTGTCCAGCGAAAGAGGCAAATTAACGTTATGAATACTTGTAAGAAAAAATACCAACAGGTCCGTAACGGTTTTCAACAACTCAATCTCACCGAATGAAAATATAAAGTGTCAGTTTGCGACGTGCGCGGCATTTTAGGACATTCTGGCGCATGTTAATAGCCCTTGATGAAAGTGTTTCAGCAGGCGCTGGCAGGGGATTACGCGGGGCAAACCTTCGGTCAGGGATGAAGTGTTTGTAAATTCGGCAAATGCCCGTTAAATATGTAACAAAATAATACAAAAGAAACTTTACTTTACCTGTTATTAACCCTACAACGGTTTTTAGTGCTTATTAAATGCCGTTTTTAATGAAGCCCTAATAATTTTAAAGAATTATCTGAATATATGAGTAAAAGGGAAATAAATGAAGGCAGCGCCGGGCTGCCTTCAGATTTTTATCAGCGACGGCTTAAGCTTCCCCGACGATAAAGATTGCGGCGAATACGGCTCAAGCCAGGTTTCGGCTTGCGCGGCTCATCAAGGCTTGCCAGCACAATCTCCAGCACGCGCTCCGCCACGTCGCGATGGCGCTGCGCGACCGCGAGCACCGGGCACTGCAGAAAATCAAGCAGTTCGTGATCGCCAAACGTGGCGATCGCCAGATCCGAGGGCAGCTTCCCTTCACGACGCAGAGTCACGTCCATCACCCCCTGCAGCAGCGCAAACGAGGTGGTAAACAGCGCCTGCGGCATCGGATGCGTTTCCAGCCATTTATCAAAAAGCTGCGCCGCCGCTTCTCGTTCATAGCTATTGGCGTAGAGGAAGTTGACCTCGCGGGGATCGTCCTTCCACGCGCTACGGAACCCTTGCTCGCGCAGGAAGCTCACGGACAGTTCAGGCAGCGCCCCGAGGTAAAGCACGGTTTGGGCCGGGAAAGTACGCAACTCTGCGGCCAGCGCCTCGGCATCCTCCTGGTCGGCGCCAACGACGCTGGTGAAATGCTCACGATCGAGCGCGCGATCGAGCGCCACGATAGGGAACGAACCATTGGCCCAGCGCTGGTAGAACGGATGCTCAGGCGGTAGCGAGGTGGAGACGATAATCGCATCAACCTGACGCTGCAGCAGGTGCTCAATACAGCGCATTTCGTTATCCGGCTGATCTTCAGAGCAGGCGATCAGCAGCTGATAGCCGCGCTGGCGCGCCTGGCGCTCAAGATAGTTGGCGATACGGGTATAACTGGTGTTTTCGAGATCGGGGATGACCAGACCAATTGAACGCGTGCGTCCTGCCCGCAGCCCGGCTGCTACCGCGTTGGGATGATAGTTATGCTCACGCACAACCGCCATCACCTTCTCGACCGTTTTGTCGCTGACGCGGTACTGTTTGGCTTTGCCGTTAATCACATAACTTGCCGTGGTGCGGGATACACCGGCAAGTCTGGCGATTTCATCCAGTTTCACAATTGCCCCTTGCTAATAATGTACAAACCATAACCACTGCTAAATTATGGAATAAGTTTCATAACATCTAAACGCAGAAAACTGACTCCGGCAACCGCTTTTGTTCGCTCTTACTGCTGATTTCGCAAAAAAAAGCCCGACAAAGGAGGTCGGGCTAAGATTGCAGAGGCGTTTTTTTACGCTAGCGCATAATTTTGTCGCCGCGCGACAATCCCACGATACCGGAACGCGCAACCTCAACGATTCTGGCGACATCACGCAGGGAGGCGAGAAACGCATCAAGCTTATCGCTGGTGCCCGCCAGTTGAACAGTATAGATCGAAGGCGTCACATCAATGATTTGCCCGCGAAAAATCTCGGTATTGCGCTTTACCTCTTCCCGCCCGTAGCCGCTCGCCTGCACCTTCACCAGCATGATCTCACGCTCGACGTGCGCGCCCTGCCCCAGTTCGCTGACGCGCAGGACGTCGACCAGCTTATGCAGCTGCTTTTCGATTTGCTCGATGACCTTTTCGTCACCGACCGTCTGAATCGTCATGCGCGACAGCGTCGGATCGTCCGTCGGCGCCACGGTCAGGCTCTCGATGTTATAGCCACGCTGGGAAAAGAGACCGATCACGCGCGATAACGCCCCAGATTCGTTCTCCAGTAAGACAGATAATATCCGGCGCATAATCAGGTTCTCTCCGTTTTGCTCAACCACATTTCATCCATACCGCCGCCGCGAATCTGCATCGGATAGACGTGTTCACTGCCGTCCACCGTCACGTCGACGAACACCAGTCGGTTATTGCGCACCTGCGTAAGCGCCTCAGCCAGTTTGCTCTCAAGGTCAGCCGGTTTGTCGATGCGGATGCCGACGTGCCCATACGCTTCCGCCAGGCGGACAAAATCCGGTAACGACGCCATGTAGGATTGCGAATGGCGGCCGGAGTAAATCATATCCTGCCACTGCTTCACCATCCCGAGATAGCGGTTGTTAAGGTTCAGCACCAGCACCGGCAACTCGTACTGCAGCGCGGTGGAAAGCTCCTGAATATTCATCTGGATGCTGCCGTCGCCAGTGACGCAAATAACGGTCGCGTCCGGCAGCGCCATTTTAACGCCCAGCGCGGCAGGCAGGCCGAACCCCATGGTGCCGAGACCGCCGGAGTTGATCCAACGGCGCGGCTTATCAAAGGCGTAATAGAGCGCGGCGAACATCTGATGCTGCCCGACGTCAGACGTCACGTACGCATCGCCATCGGTCAGCCGACAAATCGTTTCGATGACCGCCTGCGGTTTGATCTTCTCACTCTGCGTGTCGTACTTCAGGCACTGACGCGCGCGCCATTGATCAATCCGCTGCCACCAGTCTCGGATATCGTCCAGCGGCTGCGTCGTGGTTTCCTGCTCCAGCAGCTCTAACATTTGCTCAAGCACCAGAAGGGCATCGCCGACGATAGGCACGTCCGCCGCCACGGTTTTCGAGATCGACGTGGGGTCGATGTCGATGTGCAAAACGGTCGCTTGCGGGCAATATTTCGCCAGATTATTGGTCGTACGATCGTCGAAGCGAACCCCTACGGCAAAAATCACGTCTGAGTTATGCATCGTCATATTGGCTTCATAGGTGCCATGCATACCCAGCATGCCAAGCGCCTGGCGGTGTGTCGCCGGAAAGGCGCCCAACCCCATCAACGATGAGACTACCGGAATATTGAGTTTTTCAACCAGTGTGCGCAGTTGAGCCTCGCAACGGGCGTTAATCGCCCCGCCGCCAACGTATACCACCGGTTTTTTCGCCGCTATCAGCGTTTGCAGCGCCCGCTTAATTTGACCTTTATGGCCCAGGGTCGTCGGGTTATAGGAACGCATGCTGACCGTCTCAGGCCAAACATACGGCAGCTTGTTCGCCGGGTTGAGAATGTCCTTCGGTAGATCCACCACCACCGGCCCGGGACGGCCGCTTGCCGCCAGCCAGAAGGCTTTTTTCAGCACCCCGGGAATATCTTCCGTCTGCTTAACCAGGAAGCTGTGTTTGACCACCGGGCGAGAAATGCCGACCATGTCGCACTCCTGGAACGCGTCATAACCGATCAGCGATGTTGCCACCTGCCCGGAGAGGATCACCAGCGGGATAGAGTCCATATAGGCCGTCGCAATCCCGGTGATCGCGTTCGTCGCCCCCGGACCAGACGTCACCAGCACCACGCCGACCTCGCCGGTCGCGCGCGCCAGGCCGTCAGCCATATGAACCGCAGCTTGCTCATGCCTTACCAGCACGTGATCGATTCCGCCCACGGTGTGCAGCGCATCATAGATATCGAGGACTGCGCCTCCGGGGTAGCCGAATACCTGCTTCACGCCCTGATCGATAAGCGATCGGACGACCATCTCGGCGCCAGACAACATCTCCATGGTTTGCCTCCAGGCTTTAGTTAATGACGGCAGAATTCATTTCCGCGCAGTCATACAGCAGGACGCAACGTCGTCCTGCTGATTTGTAAATCGCAGCATTTACTTAACATAACCGCTCGTTATCGGGCAGGCAATCGGCGCAACTGCGCATTGCTCAGGGGTGAACAGCAGAAAAGAAAACGATAGCGCAGGAAAATGGTGAATTACTTCAGTAATAAGGAAAGAGAATAGAAAAAATTCGGGAGATACCGTAGCTGGCAGGAAATCATCCATTTTTCGCCCCTCACCAGAATGGCGCTCACGGCAATAACAGAATAAAATTCCAGATAATAAAGTTATGACAAAATAAACCGAAGGTTTTACCCTCCGGTTTATTTTTATGCCGCTAGTGGCGGCAGACGGATACCAGCAGCTCTTCCATCCACTGGTGTCCTTTATCCCGGCCAGCAGCTTCGTGCCAGGACAGGAAACAGGTGCGGCTGTTCACCTTCATTGGCAAAGGCAGAATTTGCAGGTCGAGCTTCTCGGTAAATTCTTCCGCCAGCCAACGCGGCGTCACCGCGACCAGATGCGTTTGCGAAACCACATTCAGAACACTAATTAACGCCATGCCCTGATAGGCAATGCGGGCCTGTTTTTCCGCCGTATCATACCAGGGCAGGCTGAATGAAGCATAACGATCGAGAGAAACTACCGCATGTTCTTCATGATAAATATCGTTTTCTTTCATCGGCCCAATAATACGCGGGTGATTCGCACTCGCCACCAGCACCATTTCGTCATGAAATAATGGCACACAGGCAAACTCAGGACGACGAAACTCCTCATAACCGATAACAAATTCGAGCTCCTGATAACGTAGCTGATGTTCGGTATTTTGATTAAGCGAAGATTTAAATACTAAATGAATATTCGGCGCCATCTCGCTTACTTTGTTAATAATCATTGATGTTAAACGATTATCTAATGGGCTGCAGACGCAAAGGTTAAATATACGTTCGCTGCTAAAAGGCTCGAAACCGGCTCCCGGTAATTCATTTTGTACCAACTGCAGCGCCTGGCGAACGGAGCCAAACAGCTGATAGGCGCGCGCTGTCGGCTGTATTCCCCGGCCATAGCGCACGAAGAGTTCATCATTGAACATCACTTTTAAACGCGACACCGCATTACTCACCGCAGGTTGCGACATCCCTAAAATCTGTGCGGCACGAGTAATGTTCTGCTCCTGCATTACCGCATCGAAAACCGTTAATAAATTTAAATCCACCGCGCGTAACTGCGGACGTTGAGATTCAGGGCCAGAAGCGGTTCGCAGCGCTCCTTTATCGACGATCATATCGGACTCCACTGTCATGCTTAACTCCCTTTGCATAAGTGCAGTAATAAATTTTGACAATATGATTTACCATGCATATAAATTCCGCAAAAGAGAAATAAACAAAATTAGGAATATTTCAAGATATACCCAAAGGAAAAAAGGTGTCAGCCCCATTAATGAGATGGTTTCATCGCCAAATGATAAATGGTGCTTAATGTCGACAGTTTAATCATAAACATCATCAATACACAACCGCACAAAAAGCGTAAGCATATTTAAGTAATATTAAATTGTGTTTTTTTGGACATGTGTTTTTAGATAACAACTTGCGATCAAAATAACGACTAATTTTCGACAGAAAAATAATCCTCATAAATATTTATAGCTATATCATTAAGTTATACAGATGATATCGTCTGGCTGGCAGGATCATACAGACAAAGAAATATGGGTAAATGCATCAAAGTGTGACAATAGTGAATTGACGCTAAAATAATCTGCGAAAAAACACCGTTTTCATCAGCACAATTAGCTAAAGTAAACGGCACATCCCTACAAAGATTGCCGCGATTTCCCACAGCAAAGGTTGACATCGATCGGCGTATCCAGTACCACTAAATGCATATCGAATTTCCCAGGAGCATGACGCAATGATTCGCACCACGCATTTCACCGGTCTACTACTACTAAACGCATCCTTTGTGCGCGGTAGACTGGTGGACGACGTTCAGCGATAAGTCATCTTCCAGCCAGACAGAAAACCCGCGCCTTAGCGCGGGTTTTTTTATGCTCGTAGCAAGGCGACCCAAGACTGACAAGGACCCAAAACCATGAGCCAACAAGTCATTATCTTCGATACGACCTTACGTGACGGTGAACAGGCATTGCAGGCAAGCCTGAGCGTGAAAGAGAAACTGCAGATAGCGATGGCCCTCGAACGTATGGGCGTTGACGTGATGGAAGTCGGTTTTCCGGTCTCCTCGCCGGGTGACTTCGAATCCGTACAGACCATCGCCCGCACCATCAAAAACAGCCGCGTCTGCGGCCTGGCGCGCTGCGTCGAGAAAGATATTGATGTTGCTGCGGAGTCATTAAAAATAGCTGAAGCTTTCCGTATTCATACGTTCATCGCCACCTCGCCGATGCATATCGCCACCAAGCTGCGCAGCACGCTGGATGAGGTCATTGAGCGCGCGGTCTATATGGTGAAGCGGGCGCGCAACTACACCGATGATGTGGAATTCTCTTGCGAAGACGCTGGCCGTACGCCGATTGCCGACCTGGCGCGCGTGGTCGAAGCCGCCATCAATGCCGGCGCAACCACCATCAACATCCCGGACACCGTCGGCTACACCCTGCCGTTCGAGTTCTCCAATATCATCACCGGCCTGTATGAACACGTGCCGAACATTGATAAAGCGATTATTTCGGTACATACCCATGATGACCTGGGGCTGGCCGTCGGCAACGCCCTGTCCGCCGTACACGCTGGCGCGCGCCAGGTAGAAGGTGCGATGAACGGTATCGGCGAACGCGCAGGCAACTGTGCGCTGGAAGAAGTGATCATGGCGATTAAGGTGCGCAAAGACATGATGAATGTGCACACCCGCATCAACCATCACGAAATCTGGCGCACCAGCCAGACGGTCAGCCAGATCTGCAACATGCCGATCCCGGCGAACAAAGCGATCGTCGGCACCGGCGCTTTCGCCCACTCCTCCGGTATTCACCAGGACGGCGTGCTGAAAAACCGCGAAAACTACGAAATCATGACTCCGGAATCTATCGGCCTGAACCAGGTGCAGTTGAACCTGACCTCCCGTTCCGGTCGCGCCGCAGTCAAACACCGGATGGACGAAATGGGGTATCAGGAGTCCGATTACAGCCTGGATAACCTGTATGACGCCTTCCTGAAGCTGGCAGATAAGAAAGGTCAGGTCTTTGACTACGATCTGGAAGCGCTGGCCTTCATCAATAAACAGCAGGAAGAGCCAGAGCATTTCCGTCTGGACTACTTCAGCGTGCAGTCAGGCTCGAATGATATCGCCACCGCCTCTGTGAAGCTGGCCTGCGGCGATGACATTAAAGCCGAAGCCGCCAACGGCAACGGTCCGGTCGACGCGGTGTATCAGGCGATTAACCGCATCACCAACTACAACATCGAACTGGTCAAATACGGCCTGACCGCCAAGGGGCACGGTAAAGACGCGCTGGGCCAGGTCGATATCGTCGCCAACTATAACGGCCGCCGCTTTCACGGCATCGGTCTGGCGACGGATATCGTTGAATCCTCTGCAAAAGCCATGGTGCACGTACTGAACAATATCTGGCGCGCCAGCGAAGTTGAGAAAGAGTTGCAGCGCAAAGCGCAGAATAAAGAGAACAAAAAGGAAACCGTGTAATGTCGAAGAATTACCATATTGCTGTTTTACCGGGCGACGGTATTGGCCCGGAAGTGATGGCGCAAGCCCTGAAGGTACTGGAAGCGGTTCGCAGTCGTTTTGGTATTCGTATTACCACCAGCCATTATGATGTCGGCGGCATTGCGATTGATAAACACGGTACGCCGCTGCCGCAGGCCACCGTTGAAGGGTGTGAAAACGCCGATGCAGTGCTGTTCGGCTCCGTCGGCGGCCCGAAATGGGAGCATCTGCCGCCTGCGGAACAGCCGGAGCGCGGCGCGCTGTTGCCGCTGCGTAAACACTTCAAACTGTTCTCCAACCTGCGTCCGGCAAAACTGTACCAGGGGCTGGAAGAGTTCTGCCCGCTGCGCGCCGATATCGCCGCCAACGGTTTCGACATTCTGTGCGTGCGTGAATTAACCGGCGGTATCTACTTCGGTCAGCCGAAAGGCCGCGAAGGGAGCGGGCAGCACGAGAAGGCGTATGATACCGAGGTGTATCACCGTTTTGAAATCGAGCGTATCGCCCGCATCGCGTTTGAGTCTGCGCGTAAGCGCCGCCATAAAGTCACCTCGATTGATAAAGCCAACGTGTTGCAGTCCTCTATTTTGTGGCGCGAAATCGTCAACGAAATCGCCAAAGAGTACCCGGACGTTCAGCTGTCGCATATGTACATCGACAACGCCACGATGCAGCTGATTAAAGACCCGTCCCAGTTCGACGTACTGCTGTGTTCGAATCTGTTTGGAGACATCCTTTCCGACGAGTGCGCGATGATCACCGGTTCCATGGGGATGCTGCCGTCCGCCAGCCTGAACGAGCAGGGTTTTGGTCTGTATGAACCTGCAGGTGGCTCGGCGCCGGATATCGCGGGTAAAAACATCGCGAACCCGATTGCGCAAATCCTGTCGCTGGCGCTGCTGTTGCGCTACAGCCTGGACGCCGCCGATGCGGCCGCCGCGATTGAAAACGCGATTAACCGCGCGTTAGAACAGGGCGTACGTACCGGCGATTTAGCCCGTGGTACGGCCGCCGTCAGTACCGATGAAATGGGTGATATCATCGCCCGCTATGTGGCCGAAGGGGTGTAATCATGGCAAAGACGCTGTATGAAAAATTGTTTGACGCCCATGTGGTTTTTGACGCGCCAAACGAGACCCCGCTGCTGTATATCGACCGTCACCTGGTGCATGAGGTGACCTCTCCGCAGGCATTTGACGGCCTGCGCGCCCACAAGCGTCCGGTGCGTCAGCCGGGGAAAACCTTTGCAACGATGGACCATAACGTCTCCACACAGACCAAAGATATTAATGCCTCCGGCGAGATGGCCCGTATTCAGATGCAGGAGCTTATCAAGAACTGCAACGAGTTCGGCGTCGAGCTGTACGACTTAAACCACCCGTATCAGGGGATTGTCCACGTGATGGGCCCTGAGCAGGGTATTACCCTGCCGGGGATGACCATCGTCTGCGGCGACTCCCATACCGCCACCCACGGCGCGTTCGGCGCGCTGGCATTCGGCATCGGCACCTCCGAAGTGGAACACGTGCTGGCGACGCAAACCCTGAAGCAGGGGCGCGCCAAAACCATGAAGATTGAGGTCAACGGCGCCGCAGCGCCGGGCATCACCGCCAAAGACATCGTGCTGGCGATCATCGGCAAAACCGGTAGCGCAGGCGGTACTGGCCACGTGGTCGAATTCTGCGGCGACGCTATCCGCGCGCTGAGCATGGAAGGTCGTATGACCCTGTGCAATATGGCGATCGAGATGGGCGCCAAAGCAGGCCTGGTGGCGCCGGATGAAACGACCTTTGATTACGTGAAAGGCCGTCTGCACGCGCCGAAAGGCCGCGATTTCGACGACGCGGTAAGCTACTGGAAAACCCTGAAGACCGACGACGGCGCGACCTTCGATACCGTGGTTACGTTGCAGGCGGAAGAGATTGCGCCGCAGGTCACCTGGGGCACCAATCCGGGCCAGGTGATCTCGGTGAATGACGCGATCCCCGATCCGGCCTCTTTCGCCGATCCGGTCGAGCGCGCCAGCGCCGAAAAAGCGCTGGCCTATATGGGGCTGAAACCCGGCGTTCCCCTGACCGATGTCGCCATTGATAAAGTGTTTATCGGCTCCTGCACCAACTCGCGCATTGAAGACCTGCGCGCAGCGGCTGAAATCGCCAAAGGGCGTAAAGTTGCGCCAGGCGTTCAGGCCTTAGTCGTACCGGGTTCCGGGCCGGTGAAAGCGCAGGCTGAAGCGGAAGGTCTGGACAAGATCTTTATCGAAGCCGGTTTTGAATGGCGCCTGCCGGGCTGTTCTATGTGCCTGGCGATGAACAACGACCGTCTGAACCCGGGCGAGCGCTGCGCATCGACCAGCAACCGTAACTTCGAAGGCCGTCAGGGCCGCGGCGGACGCACCCATCTGGTGAGCCCGGCGATGGCCGCTGCCGCCGCCGTTACCGGTCATTTCGCCGACATCCGTAGCATGAAATAAGGAGACCATCATGGCAGAGAAATTTACCCAACATACGGGCCTGGTGGTGCCGCTGGATGCCGCGAACGTCGACACCGACGCCATCATTCCGAAGCAGTTTTTGCAGAAAGTCACCCGCACCGGCTTCGGCGCGCATTTGTTCAACGACTGGCGTTTTCTTGACGACAAGGGCCAGGTGCCTGACCCGGAGTTTGTACTGAACTTTCCGCAGTATAAAGGGGCGTCGATTCTGCTGGCGCGGGAAAACTTCGGCTGCGGCTCTTCCCGCGAACACGCGCCGTGGGCGCTGACCGATTACGGTTTTAAGGTGGTGATTGCGCCGAGCTTTGCCGACATCTTCTACAGCAACAGCTTTAACAACCAGCTGCTGCCGGTCACCCTGAGCGAAGCGCAGGTTGATGAGCTGTTCGCGCTGGTGCAGGCTACCCCGGGCATCCGCTTCGAGGTGGACCTGGAGGCGGAAGTTGTCCGCGCGGGCGAGAAGACCTACCGTTTCAGCATCGACACCTTCCGTCGTCACTGCATGCTGAACGGTCTGGACAGCATCGGCCTGACGCTGCAGCATGAATCGGCAATCTCGGCCTACGAGAAAAAACAGCCTGCGTTTATGCGCTAAACCTTCCGGCCGGGCGGCATCGTCGCCCGGCCTACACGTCCTTCACGCGAAGGGTCATCACCAGCGCCACCAGCGAAATCGCCGCCATCATCCAGTACACGGCGAAATGACCGACACTTTGCGCCAGCGCGCCCTGAATCACCCCCGCCAGAATCACGCCCGTGGAAATACTGTTCGTAAACAGCGTCGTTGCCGCCCCGGCGCGACCCGGCATCAGATCCTGAAACCACAGCATGCCAATCCCGGCGACGATACCGATAAACACCGCGTTAAACAGTTGCAGAGCCAGCAGCGCCTCGCAGCTGTGAAAAAAGAGTAGCCCGATATAAAACAGCACGCCCGCGACGACGGCGGTGACCATCATCCGGCGTTTCCCGAAGCGCTTCACGTAATATCCCGCCAGGATCATCGCCGGGATCTCCAGACCGGCAGCGGTGCCCATCAGGATCCCGGCAAGCTTATCCGGCAGGCCCAACGAACTGCTGATCCACAGCGGCATATCAATGATGTACATGGTGTTGCAGGTCCACATCAGCGTGGAGGCGATAAACAGCATGCGGACGTTTTTATCGCCCCAGCCGCTGGACGGCGTCACGACCCTTTGCGCAGGCGGTTCCACCCGGGCAACGGAGGGCAGCGCAAAGGCGATCAGCGCAAGGCTTATCGCAAAGATCCCGGCGGCAATCGAGAACATCGCCGTAAAGCCATAGTTGAGCGCCAGCATAAACGCCAGCGGTGGGCCAATCACCCACGCCAGCGATAGCTGCGCACGCATGACGGAGCTGAACATCACCACTTCCCGCGCGGAGTTATCCGCATATTCACGCGCCAGCGCGAACAGCTGCGGCATAGTGGTATTGGCCAGCGACGCCAGCAGCACGCCGCAGGTAAGAAGCGTCAGGTAATGGCGGTTAAAGGCAAAAAGCAGCGCATTGCCCACCGCCATCAGGCAGCAAAACAAAATCAGCGTACGGCGATCGCCCCGGCTGTCGGATCGCTTCGCCAGCCACAGGCTGACCGCGATCCCGGCGACGGCATTGACGGTATAAAACAACCCAACCCAGAAAGGCTGCACGCCGACTTCCCGGCTCAAAAACAGGCTCAGCGTCGGTGCCTGCAGCGCTCCCGCCACGCCAATCATGAAAGCGACCAGCATAAAAGCCGCATAAACGCCGTTCAGACGCCGTCCCATCGTCATCAACCAGAGCATGAACTATCCCTATCCGCAGAGGAAAAACGAAAAAAGCCAGCAGAAAACATCTGCTGGCGGGTGATTCTATACACAAAATCATTCAGGTTGCATCAAGGCGGCCACTGAGGGAATCCCCGGGAGCTTACAAAAGTAAGTGACCGGGGTGACCGAAGACAGCCAACGCAGAGGCAGCGTGAAGGATGAAGTGTATACACCAATACTCAGTCACACATGATTAAGGTCAATGAGGTTCAGAAGCCGTAACGTTCCACTGCATCAGTTCTTCGAGCATTTTCAGCCGCTCTCCTGCCATCAGGCGGGCCAGCCATGACGCTCCCTGCGTCGCTAAAAAGTAGTGCTGATAAAACCGGTGTATTGATGACTTCTGCATATTCACCTCCTCGCTTCATCGGGGATGATTATTGGCTTAATATAGGGATTAATAAATTGCTGAGTTTTCGTCAGGAGTTCCCCTTTTATGTCCTCTGGTCGTTTGCAACAACAGTTCATCCGCCTGTGGCAGTGCTGCGATGGCCATGCGCAGGAAACCACCCTTAACGAACTGGCGGCGCTGTTAAGCTGTTCCCGCCGCCATATGCGTACGCTGCTCAACACCATGGAGGAGCGAGGTTGGTTGACCTGGGAGGCGGAGGCCGGGCGCGGTAAACGCTCGCGCCTGACGTTCCTCTACACCGGGCTGGCGCTCCAGCAGCAAAGAGCGGAGGATCTGCTGGAGCAGGACCGGATCGACCAACTGGTGCAGCTCGTCGGCGATAAATCCGCGGTACGCCAGATGCTGGTGTCCCATCTGGGCAGAAGCTTTCGCCAGGGAAGACACATTCTGCGCGTGCTCTACTACCGTCCGATGCGCAATCTGCTGCCCGGCACGCCGCTCCGGCGTTCGGAAACGCACATCGCCCGGCAGATTTTCAGCGCCCTGACGCGAATAAATGAGGAAAACGGGGAACTGGAAGCCGATATTGCCCACCACTGGCAGCAGATTTCGCCGCTGCACTGGCGCTTTTATCTGCGTCCGGGTATTCACTTCCATCACGGTCGCGAGCTGGATATGGACGATGTGATCGCCTCGCTGCAACGCATCAACTCGCTGCCGTTATACAGCCACATCAACCGCATCATCTCCCCGACCGCCTGGACGCTGGACGTTCACCTGGCCAGACCCGACCGCTGGCTGCCGTGGCTGCTGGGCTATATACCGGCGATGATCCTGCCGCGCGAGTGGGAGTCAATGAACCATTTCGCCAGCCTCCCTGTGGGCACCGGCCCCTATGCGGTGGCGCGCAACAACCTGAACCAGCTGAAAATTCACGCCTTTGACGATTACTTCGGCTATCGCGCGCTGATTGACGAAGTCAACGTCTGGGTGCTGCCGGAAATCGGCGAAGAGGTCACCTGCGGCCTGACGCTGGAGGGGTCGACAGAAGGCGAGGAAAAAGCGGTTGAAAGCCGTCTTGAAGAGGGGTGCTATTACCTGTTGTTCGACGCCCGCACGCCAAAAGGGGTGAATCCGGCGGTACGCCGCTGGGTAAGCCAGATTCTTTCTCCCGCGAATCTGCTCTACCACGCCGATGAGCAGTATCAGGGCTACTGGTTTCCGGCCTACGGCCTGCTGCCGCGCTGGCACCACGCGCGGCCGTTAAAAGGGGAAAAGCCCGCCGGGCTGGAAACGCTGACGATTACCTATTACCGGGAACATCTCGAACACCGCAATATTGCCGTCATCATGCAGCAACTGCTGGCGGAACATCAGGTCAGACTGGACATTCAGGAACTCGAATATGACGAGTGGCACCGCGGAGAAGCCGACAGCGACATGTGGCTCAATAGCGCGAACTTCACGCTGCCGCTGGATTTCTCCCTCTTCGCCCAACTGTATGAAGTACCACTGATCCAGCAGTGCATTCCGCTTGACTGGCAGGCCGACGCCAGTCGCTGGCAGGCCGGAGAGATGAATCTCGCCAGCTGGTGCCAACAGCTTATCGCCCAGCAGTCGGTAGTACCTCTCATCCACCACTGGTTGCGGATCCAGGGACAGCGCAGCATGCGCGGGTTGCGTATGAATACCCTCGGCTGGTTCGACTTTAAATCCGCCTGGTTCGCGCCGCCGGAACCTTAACGCTTCCTGAAAACTTACAAACTCATTACAATAGCGCCGTTCTCAACGGGGTGCTGCAGGCCAACAGGCGTGCGTGCTGAGAAGATACCCGTCGAACCTGATCCGGATAACGCCGGCGAAGGGATTTGAGGCTCACTCAAAATCCTTTGCCCCCCTAAATTCTGAGGTGCAAAGTAAGTTACTTGAAAGGAATAATTACGCTGGAATCATTAACTTAGGCGCAGTTTACTCGCCAAAGACATAACTTGCAAGAAATAGTTTACCTACGAAATCAATCACACCGATTATCACACCATTTAGCCCACTGTAAGTAATTTTTAACTCTCAAGAAAAACAATGTTAACCAGATCACGGATAGAAGCATTGCCTTAATCTTTGAGAGGTTTCTTGGAATGATTCTTTCCTCATTCCTATTGCTTAGGAGTACGATTAACAATCAATAAAAATCAGCATAAGACAGGAAGTTATGAGCGAAAAAATTCATTTCTATGCACCCGGTTCACACGATTACATTAGCCCTACTCTGCTTTGGTCAGTAGCTCGAATGACAGTGAATCCAGATGGTGCTAAGTGGTTAGAAACTCAGTGGGTAGGAGGTGGTGATTTTCAAGGGCTAGCCCTTTACACCTCTGTTCTGGATGCAGCAATAGCGGCAGAGGTGCTAAATAAAAGTGATACACATTCAGAGTGGAAAGTTTATCCTCTCTCTGATCTAAACGTCACTGAAATGATGATTTCAATGAAAGCCCGTCAGAAAGAACATTACAATGTTATGATTGTATTTGGATACTCACTAGACGATTTCAGGAATCTTGAACTATATACAGACCTTTATCGTAGCCTGCAATTCCCTGAATCATTCCCAATCAGTGATGGATTAGATCCTGTAAATAACAAAGTAATTCTTAATTTTGACACATCTAATTTTGAGTATATGAATGATTACTGGCATGAAGAATTTTCGAATTACTGTGAATCTATCGAAGTTCTCAATGCTCAACCTTTCGATTATATTAAAGAACATGCCAACCACGCTGTAGAATCTGCACAAGTAACCAAAACTCCTGTTGCGAGTTCTAAATCACAATTATGTGTTAGCACTTACTCTATAGAAAAACAGATGTGGATTGTATCATCATCAGCTATTCACGGAACTAAACCAGATAACAATCCTCATTAAGGATAATAATATGGCGACTGGTCATTTTCTACGAATTGGGGATAAGACAACATGCGGCGGTAGTATCCTTTCAGGTTCACCTAATCATAGCTTTGGTGGAATTGCGACGGCTAGAAATGGTGATTCTGTATCGTGTGGTAAAGATGGGAAAACTTATCACATAGCAGGTGGCATACCTACTTACACAATTCATGGAGTTGCAGCAGCGGGTACTTTGAATAGTCGTAGTACATGCCCTTGTAATTCAAGTTTCATTCCGTCATTTCTCAATGCTACATATTGGCTTGATACAGAGAAGAAAGTAGTTAAATCTGCTCCTGTAGTAGCTGCCGCTCCATTGGCAGCACCAACTAAGGCAGAGGAACCAGTACAACACGCTCAGACAACTAAAAAGCCACATAAAGAAAAACGTGAACCAGTGGACGCTGGTTTTTGTGTTCTTCCATATGGTGCTGAAACTGGAGCTTATGAAAGATATTTGTTTGAAGGTGAACCGCCAACGGGAACAAAAGAACTTTACCGTTCATTGAATGGAGAGAGTAAGAAATATAAAGCGGGTTCTATCATGCTTCTGGTTGATCCAGAAAAACAAGACAGTGATCAGATCGCCCACATGCAAGCAGCTAAACAACGTATTGATACAGCGTTAGAGCCTCTTACTCATAAGGAAGCTAACTTCCTGCATAATCACTATGCAACTATAGCTAACTTCTCTAACATCGCTGATAAAGGGATTGGCCTATCAGCCGAACCTGTAGGAAAGTATTTCGAAAATATAGAGAAGATCCTGAAAGAGACTCAGGAAACTTACAAGAATACCTACATGACAAGAGGCGCTTTGATTGGTGAGCAATTCCATGTAAGACGTGCTCAACTGTTCAAAGAGCTTGATCGTGTTCTGAAAGTTGGATTCCTTAATAAAGGCATGAAGCTTGGTGAATACACTAACTTAAAAAATGCTCTTGGTCTTTCAACTAAATCCATAACTCATAAATGGAATGAGACAGGGATCAGTGATATTGAAGGTTATGCAACTCACTTAGAACGGGCAGCTAAATATATTCAGGCTATGCGCTACGCTGGTTATGTGAGTATTGGCTTTAGTGCCCTTCATTCAATTAATGAAATAAATGAGGCTTGTTCTGTTGGTCGTGAAGATGAGTGTACTAAAAAGAAATACACTGAAGTAGGTAGCTTTGCAGGGGGGCTCATTGGCAACTATGCAGGTGGTGCGGCTGGTGTTGGTATTTGTTCTCTCGTTTTAGGTGCATTAACAATTGAAGCTGCTGGAGTAGGTGCATTAGCTTGTGGTGTAATCGTTGGTACTGGTGGAGGCTATGTAACAGGAGAAGCATTATCATCTGTTGGTGAAGGTCTAGGTACTATTCTTTATGAATCACAAGGCAACTAGTATGAAATTTTTCTTTGTGGCCTTATCGTTATTTTGCATGTTGATGATTGTTTCAGCATTTGCATATTCGACGTTAAAGAACAAACAGCATAAGGACTTATGCGACAAATTTCATAAACAGTTTGGTTATGTGCCTAATGAAATCACTTTGTTTCGCAGTGGTGGAATGCTTTTTACTTTTCAGAAAGACCTTTACTTTCTACTTCCGCTGATATTCAAAGAAGGTAGTTTCTTTGTTAGAAACATCAACAAGGATTACTATACTTTCGTTCATGGGCTTTCTAAAAAAGAAACGTCTTGGATAAAAATAAAATTTTCTCTTTTGATTATTGGACTACTTCTAGTAATCCCTGACTATATGTTTTTTGTTTATTTCATAAAACAATAGCAATAAAATGATAGCCAGCATGTTGTTTTTGTTGGCTTTCATTATTTCACTTTCTTGAACTTACTTCTAATCTCCCATTCTCCAATCTGACGAGTGATCAAGTAGCCAATCAAGGGTATTGAGAGAATCAATACTTACTCTGGAACGCTTCACAAGCATGATCTGAGGACGGATAATAGCCATAAGATCACTCGCTTTGCGCAAGCTGTCAGTGAGTAAGGATTTACGGTAAAGCTTGCCGTTAGTAAGGGGAATCTGCACATAGTAGATCCCTTTGCGGAGGTAGGTATAACGCAAGTTTTCTGCTTTGAATCTGATACTCATGTTGGTACGCTCTTTATCACAGTGTTTGGAAAAATCGCGTAATCTATTGATTCAAAATAACTACTTGCTTTTCGGCGAAGGGATTTGAGGCTCACTCAAAATCCTTTGCCACCCAATTTCTGAGGTGCAAAGTGCTGAAAAAACTCCTGCCGTTGCTGGCGATCGTAAGCGTGCCCGTTTTCGCTAAACCTGTTCTGACCGTCTATACCTATGACTCCTTTTCCGCCGACTGGGGGCCGGGGCCTGCGGTGAAAAAAGCGTTTGAAGCCGACTGCAGCTGTGAGCTGAAGTACGTGGCGCTGGAAGACGGCGTATCGCTGCTCAATCGCCTGCGCATGGAGGGCAAAAACAGCAAAGCGGATATCGTACTGGGGCTGGATAACAACCTGCTGCAGGCAGCGACCGATACCGGGTTGTTCGCGAAAAGCGGCGTTCCCGCCTCCTCGGTCACCGTGCCGGGCGGCTGGAACAATGACACTTTCGTACCGTTCGATTACGGCTACTTCGCGTTTGTCTACGACAAGAACAAACTCAAAAACCCGCCGAAAAGCTTAAAAGAGCTGGTCGAAAGCGACCAGAAATGGCGGGTAATTTACGAAGATCCGCGCACCAGCACCCCGGGCCTTGGCCTGCTGCTGTGGATGCAGAAAGTGTATGGCGATAAGACGCCGGACGCCTGGCAAAAGCTGGCCGCGAAAACCGTTACCGTAACGAAGGGCTGGAGCGAAGCGTACGGCCTGTTCCTGAAAGGCGAGAGCGACCTGGTGTTAAGCTATACCACCTCTCCGGCCTACCACATCATCGAAGAGAAGAAAGATAACTACGCGGCGGCCAACTTCGCGGAAGGCCACTACCTGCAGGTGGAGGTCGCCGCCCGTACCGCCGCCAGCAAACAGCCGGAGCTGGCGGAGAAATTCCTGAAATTTATGGTTTCCCCCGCTTTCCAGACGGCAATCCCGACCGGTAACTGGATGTATCCGGTGACGCAGGTCGCGCTGCCGGAAGGCTTTAACGGCCTGGTAAAACCCGCCACAACGCTTGAATATACGCCGCAACAGGTTGCCAGCGAGCGCCAGAACTGGATTAACGCATGGCTTCGCGCCGCCAGCCGCTGATCGCCAGCTGGCTTATCCCGGGACTGACGGTCACCCTCCTGATGGTGGCCGTTGCGCTGGCGGCCTTTCTGGCGCTCTGGATGAATGCGCCGCAGGCAGAGTGGGGCGCGTTGATGCAGGACAGCTATCTCTGGCACGTGGTGCGTTTCTCCTTCTGGCAGGCGTTTTTGTCGGCGCTGCTGTCGGTGCTCCCGGCGATATTCCTCGCCCGCGCCCTTTACCGGCGCCGTTTTCCCGGACGTCAGGCGCTGCTGCGCCTGTGCGCAATGACGCTTATTCTGCCGGTGCTGGTCGCGGTCTTCGGCATCCTGAGCGTCTATGGCCGTCAAGGCTGGCTGGCGCAGCTGTTCCACGCCGCCGGTTGGCAATGGACGTTTTCGCCCTATGGCCTGCAGGGCATCCTGCTGGCGCACGTCTTCTTCAATATGCCGATGGCGACGCGCCTGCTGTTGCAGGCGCTTGAGCAGATCCCCGGCGAGCAGCGGCAGCTGGCCGCCCAGCTCGGCATGCGCGGTTTCGCCTTCTTCCGCTTCGTCGAGTGGCCGTGGATGCGACGCCAGCTTCCGCCCGTCGCGGCGCTCATTTTTATGCTCTGTTTCGCCAGCTTCGCAACGGTGCTGTCGCTCGGCGGAGGTCCGCACGCCACCACCATTGAGCTTGCCATCTATCAGGCGCTAAGTTTTGACTACGATCCGGGGCGCGCGGCCATGCTGGCGCTCATCCAGATGCTGTGCTGCCTCGGGCTGATGCTGCTCAGCCAGCGGCTGAGCAAAGCGGTGGCGCCCGGATTTACCCACCACAGCGGCTGGCGCGATCCTGACGATCGCCTGCACAGCCGCATCGCCGACAGCGTGTTGATCGCGCTCGCCCTGCTGTTGCTCATTCCGCCGCTGCTGGCGGTAGTGGTCGACGGCGTGAACGGCAACCTGCCGGACGTGCTTTCGCGCCCGGTGCTCTGGCGGGCGCTCTGGACTTCGCTGCGTATCGCCATTGCGGCCGGACTGCTTAGCCTGATCCTCACCGTGATGCTGTTGTGGAGCAGCCGCGAGCTTCGCGCGCGTCATTATCCGCTGGCCGGTCAGACCATGGAGCTCAGCGGCACGCTGATTCTGGCGATGCCCGGCATCGTGCTGGCCACCGGCTTTTTCCTGCTGCTCACCAACAGCATTGGGCTTCCCGCTTCGGCTGACGGCATCGTCATCTTCACCAACGCGCTGATGGCTATCCCCTATGCGCTGAAGGTGCTGGAAACCCCCATGCGGGACATCACCGCCCGCTATGGCCCGCTGTGCCAGTCGCTGGGCATGCAGGGGCTCAACCGCCTGCGGGTTGTGGAGCTGCGCGCCCTCAAGCGGCCGCTGGCGCAGGCGCTGGCGTTTGCCTGCGTACTGTCGATTGGCGATTTCGGCGTTGTGGCGCTGTTCGGCAACGATGACTTCCGCACGCTGCCCTTCTATCTTTATCAGCAGATTGGCGCTTACCGCAGCCAGGACGGCGCCGTAACGGCTCTCCTGCTGCTGCTGCTCTGCTTCGTGCTTTTTACCGTGATCGAGAAACTACCGGGCCGCGATGCTAAAACTCAATGATATCACCTGGCTGTATCAACATTTGCCGATGCGTTTTACCTTCGCAGCGAACCCCGGCGAGCAGATTGCCGTGCTTGGCCCCAGCGGCGCGGGGAAAAGCACGCTGCTGAACCTGATTGCCGGTTTTCTGGCGCCGGCCAGCGGCACGCTGACGATAGCGGGACAGGACCACACCCATACCCCGCCGTCGAAACGACCGGTATCCATGCTGTTTCAGGAAAATAATCTGTTCAGCCACCTGACCATTCATCAGAACATCGGGCTGGGGATGACACCAGGCTTACGCCTCAGCGCGCAGCAGCGGAACACGCTGGAGACGATCGCCGCGCAGATGAACATTACCACACTGCTGGACAGGCTGCCGGGTGAGCTTTCCGGCGGGCAGCGGCAACGGGCGGCGCTGGCGCGCTGTCTGGTGCGCGAACAGCCGGTGCTGCTGCTGGATGAACCGTTTTCCGCGCTCGACCCGGCGCTGCGTCAGGAGATGCTGCAGCTGGTCGGCGATGTTTGCCGCCGCCAGCAGTTAACGCTGCTGATGGTCTCCCACAGCGTCGAGGACGCCGCGCGCATCGCCGCGCGCTCGCTGGTGGTGGCTGAAGGACGCATCGCCTGGGACGGCCCCACCGCCGACCTGTTAAGCGGAAAGGCCAGCGCCTCGCCGCTCCTGGGGCTGTGACGCAGCCTCAGCGGCTGACGACCTTGCCTAAAATTTCAAGATAAACCGGCATGAGCGGGTGGCGCAGCAGCGCCACCAGCGCCGCCGCGCCCAACCCGAGCATCAGCGGCGAGAGCCACAGCAGCCGGGCGCGGGGCAGATAACGGGTCAGCTTGTCGATACCGGATTTGCCGCTGCGCCACAGGCGCCAGCAAAGCCAGACCGCGAGCCACAGCAGCAGCGCCGCCAGCAGCAGCAGCCACTTAAAGCTGCCGCTGTGCGCGTCCGCCGGAATACCGATGGCGGCCCCGGCGAGGATCCCCGGCAAAAAGTAGACCGGCGGCCAGAGCAAGCAGCCAATGATATTGGGCAGCACGAATTTCATGACCGGCAGACTGAGCATCCCGGCCACCATCGGCACCAGCGGACGCGTTGGCCCGACAAAACGGCCAATCAGGATAGTCACCATGCTGTGCTGATGCAGGGCATGCTCGGTTTTATCAAGCAACGCTTTGTTCTTTTTCATGAACGACAAGCGGTGCAGCGGTTTTTTAAAGCGCCAGCCGAGCCAGAAGGAGATCCAGTCGCCCATCAGACAGCCGGTCATGCCTGCCAGCCACGCCTGCCAGAAGTTTACATCGCCGCTGCCGATAAGCGCCCCGAGTCCCGCCATCATCACGGTGCCCGGCAGGATAAGCCCCACCAGCGCCAGTGATTCCAGAAACGCGACCAGCGCCACAGCAATCAACGAGTACATCACCGACTGGGTGATAAAATGTTCCAGCAAAGCTTGCATAAGGCATCCGGTTGGTAAAAGAAGCAGGGATTTTCCAGAGCGATGGCGACATCGTCAAGCCATCAATTGTCTGAATAGTTTACAGGTTCGATGCCGGAACTGGCTTTCTGGTTCACTTTTTTTTCACACGTTACTAACACCAGCGCGGAATTCGCTGGGGCTGGCGCCGGTGCATTTTTTAAATACGCGGGAAAAGTAGAGCTGATCTTCAAACCCGACGTTGCGCCCGACGCTGGCGATCGGCATGCGGGTGGTGCTGAGCAGCAGTTTGGCCTGGCTGATACGCTGGTCTTCGCGCCAGCTCAACACGCTGACGCCAAGCTGCTGGCGGAAAAGATGGGACAGGCGCGACGGAGACAGGCAGACGTGCTGCGCGACGCTTGCGATATCAAACTGGCTGTCCGCCAGATGATCGCTAATGTACTGACAGGCGTCGCGGACGCGGTTGTCCATCGGCGGATGCAGGGATTCATTGATGGCCTCCACCCGCCGCAGCAGCAGCTGTTCCAGCAGGTTGATCGCCAGCAGTTCGGAATAGCGCCCGGCCCCCTGCCCGGCCTCGATAATTTGCCCGAATAACCCGGCAAACTGCGCCTGATGCGCCTCGTTGGGGCGGTAAAACCCGGTCTGCGCGAACAGCGTCGGCCATGTCAGCCATTCATGCCAGTAGGCGCGCGGGCGAAAGTAAACCCACTGGTGATACCACTCCTGGGCCAGCGGATGGCGGCCATAGTGGTGAATTTCTCCCGGCGGAAACAGCACCATATCGCCGGGGCGGCACACGAACTGATTCCCCTGGTTGTTGATAACCCCCTCCCCGCGCACGGTCAGGTTGAGAATATAGCCTTTCATACCCAGCGGTCGGTCGATGAAAAAATCGAGATAGCCGTCGGCCTCAATCGGCGTTAATCCCGCGACCAGGTGGGCATTAAATGAGTAGCCAGGTAACAGAGGATCATTTTGCGTTTCAGCCATGAAAAATCTCCATCATCGCGCTCAGGGGAAATCAATTGTCCATATTGCCAGCGAAGCGTAAAAGGCAAAAGCAGCCTGAAAGAATATTTGCACGACGTCACACTTTGCCTCGTTACAGCAATATCGTCCATAAGATTAGCGGTTCAAACCTGACGCTTTTTTCCGCCGAAATCTACTGTTGCTGCATGTCCGTTTTTGTAGGGAGCAACCAGGATGGCAATAGCGATAGGCCTCGATTTTGGCAGTGACTCGGTGCGAGCGCTGGCGGTGGATTGCGCCACCGGCCAGGAAATAGCGACCGCCGTAGAATGGTATCCCCGCTGGCAGGAGGGACGCTTTTGCGATGCGCCCAACAACCAGTTCCGCCATCACCCCCTTGATTACATTGAGGCGATGGAGGCGGCGTTAACGCAGGTACTCAGCGAACTGGACGAGCCCGGACGCGCCAGCGTCATCGGCATCGGCGTCGACAGCACCGGCTCTACGCCTGCACCCATTGACGAGCACGGCAACGTGCTGGCGCTGCGCCCGGAGTTTGCCGATAACCCCAACGCCATGTTCGTACTGTGGAAGGATCATACGGCGGTTGAGGAAGCCGAAGCGATCACCCGTCTGTGTCACCAGCCGGGCGACGTGGACTACTCACGCTATATCGGCGGCGTTTATTCCAGCGAGTGGTTCTGGGCGAAAATTCTCCATGTCACCCGTCAGGACCGCCGGGTGGCGCAGGCCGCCGCCTCCTGGATCGAGCTGTGCGACTGGGTTCCGGCACTGCTTTCCGGCACCACCCGCCCGCAGGATATTCGCCGCGGCCGCTGCAGCGCCGGGCACAAATCCCTGTGGCACGACAGTTGGGGAGGCCTGCCTCCGGCCAGCTTCTTTGACCGCCTGGACCCGTTAATTAATCAGCATCTCGACTACCCGTTGTTTACCGAGACCTGGACCGCCGATGTGCCAGTCGGCACCCTGTGCGCCGAGTGGGCGCAGCGGCTTGGATTACCGGAGACAGTGGTGATTTCCGGCGGCGCGTTCGACTGCCATATGGGCGCCGTCGGCGCGGGCGCGCAGCCGAACACCCTGGTAAAAGTCATCGGCACCTCGACCTGCGACATTCTGATCGCCGATAAGGCCAGCGTCGGCGAACGGGCGGTTCAGGGGATTTGCGGGCAGGTGGACGGCAGCGTCGTACCGGACTTTATCGGGCTGGAGGCCGGGCAATCAGCCTTTGGCGATATCTATGCCTGGTTTGGCCGCCTTCTTGGCTGGCCGCTTGAGCAGCTTCTCGCGCAGCATCCGGAGCTCGCCGAGCAAATCAAAGCAAGCCAGAAACAGCTGCTACCCGCCCTCACCGAGGCCTGGGCCGACAATCCGTCGCTGGCGCACCTGCCGGTGGTGCTCGACTGGTTTAACGGCCGCCGCACCCCCAACGCGAACCAACGGCTGAAGGGCGTCATTACCGATCTTAACCTGGCGACAGACGCTCCGGCGCTGTTCGGCGGGCTTATCGCCGCGACCGCGTTTGGCGCTCGCGCCATCATGGAGTGCTTTACCCATCAGGCGATCACCGTCAACGGCGTGATGGCGCTGGGCGGCATTGCGCGTAAAAACCCGGTCATCATGCAGACCTGCTGCGACGTGCTCAACCGACCGCTGCAGATTGTCGCCTCCGATCAGTGCTGTGCGCTGGGCGCCGCGATTTTCGCCGCCGTCGCCGCTGGCGTTCACACCGATATCCCCACCGCGCAGCAGAAGATGGCCAGCCGAATCGAAAGCACCCTGCAGCCTCGTCCCGTACAGGCGCAGCGCTTTGAGCAGCTTTACCAGCGCTATCTGCAGTGGGCGAACAGCGCAGAACAGCATTACCTCCCCGACGCCGCGCCGGTAAAAAACGCACCGGCCGCGCAGACTCATTAAGGACAGGAACATGACGATTTTTAACGACTATGAAGTGTGGTTTGTCATCGGCAGTCAGCATCTGTACGGCCCTGAGGCGCTGCATAAGGTTACCCAGCACGCGGAACACGTGGTGAATGCCCTGAACGCGGAAGGCAAGCTACCCTGTAGACTGGTCCTGAAACCGCTTGGCACCACGCCGGATGAAATTACCCATATCTGCCGGGATGCCAACTACAGCGACAAATGCGCGGGGTTGGTGGTGTGGCTCCACACCTTCTCACCGGCGAAAATGTGGATTAACGGCCTGAGCATCCTCAACAAACCGCTGCTGCAGTTCCACACCCAGTTCAATGCCGCGCTGCCGTGGGACAGCATTGACATGGACTTTATGAACCTGAACCAAACCGCGCATGGCGGCCGCGAATTCGGCTTCATCGGCGCGCGCATGCGCCTGAACCACAGCGTGGTCACCGGCCACTGGCAGGACCCGCAGGCGCAACAGCGCATCGGCTCCTGGATGCGTCAGGCGGTATCCACTCAGGATACCCGTCACCTGAAAGTGGTGCGTTTTGGCGACAACATGCGTGAAGTGGCGGTTACCGACGGCGATAAGGTTGCCGCACAGATCAAATTCGGCTTCTCAGTCAACACCTGGGGCGTTGGCGATCTGGTGCAGGTGGTGAACGAGATTGCCGATGGCGATGTCAGCGCGCTGGTGGATGAATATGAAAGCCGCTACCGCCTGACGCCTGCCGCGCAGGTGAAAGGCGATAAGCGCCAGAACGTGCTGGACGCGGCGCGCATTGAGCTCGGCATGAAGCGGTTTTTGCAGCAGGGCGGTTTCCATGCCTTTACCACCACATTTGAAGACCTCCATGGCCTGAAGCAGCTTCCCGGCCTCGCCGTACAGCGCTTAATGCAGCAAGGTTACGGCTTTGCCGGTGAAGGCGACTGGAAAACCGCCGCCCTGCTGCGCATCATGAAAGTGATGTCGACCAGCCTGCCGGGCGGCACCTCGTTTATGGAGGACTACACCTACCACTTCGATCACGGCAACGATCTGGTGCTGGGATCGCATATGCTGGAAGTGTGTCCGACAATCGCCACCGACGAGAAACCGGTCCTCGACGTGCAGTACCTCGGCATCGGCGGCAAGGCCGATCCGGCCCGCCTTATCTTCGACACCAAAACCGGCCCGGGCATCGTCGCCAGCCTTATCGATCTGGGCGACCGTTTCCGCCTGCTGGTTAACACCATTGAAACCGTAAAAACGCCGCACAGCCTGCCGAAACTGCCGGTGGCGAACGCCCTGTGGAAAGCGCAGCCGGACCTGCAAACGGCCTCTGAAGCCTGGATCATCGCTGGCGGCGCGCACCATACCGTCTTCAGCCACGCGCTGACGCTGGAGGATATGCGTCAGTTCAGCGAGTTGCATGACATTGAGCTGACGGTTATCGATAACGACACCCGACTACCGGCCTTTAAAGATGCGCTGCGCTGGAATGAGGTGTATTACGGCGGCAAACGCCAGTAAACCGGCGCCCTCTCCCTTACGTGAGAGGGCCTGAGCGAGGGGAAAACATGCTTGAAGATCTCAAACGCCAGGTCCTTGACGCCAATCTGGCGCTACCGGAACACCACCTGGTCACGCTGACGTGGGGCAACGTCAGCGCCGTCGACCGCGCGCGCGGCGTTTTCGTTATTAAACCCTCCGGCGTCGACTACCGTCAGATGACCGCTGACGATATAGTGGTCGTCAGTCTGGAGACCGGCGAGGTGGTGGAAGGCCGCAAGAAACCGTCATCGGATACGCCGACGCACCGGCTGCTGTACCAGGCGTTTCCCACGATTGGCGGCATTGTGCATACCCACTCGCGCCATGCCACCATCTGGGCGCAGGCGGGGTTGGCCATTCCGGCCACCGGCACCACGCATGCGGACTATTTCTACGGCGCTATCCCCTGCACCCGCAAAATGACCGACACGGAAATCAACGGCGAGTATGAATGGGAAACCGGTAAGGTTATCGTTGAAACGTTCGCCGCGCAGGGGCTCGATGCCGCACAGATGCCTGGCGTACTGGTGCATTCTCACGGTCCATTCGCCTGGGGCAAGAACGCCGAAGATGCGGTACATAACGCCATCGTACTGGAAGAGGTCGCCTATATGGGGATCTTCTGCCACCAGCTTACGCCGCAGTTACCTGAGATGCAGCAGACGCTGCTGGACAAGCATTATCTGCGCAAGCACGGCGCTAAAGCGTATTACGGCCAGTAGAATAACTGTATAAAACCACAGCAAAACCAGACAAACCAGGCTATAATCAGGCCTGGTTTTTTGCTGAATGAGCGATCGACGTGACCCAGGCGCGAGAAGGCTTTTTATTAACCCGCCACTGGCGGGATACGCCGCAGGGCACCGAGGTGTCATTCTGGCTGGCGACCGACGACGGCCCGCTGCAGGTGACGCTGCCGCCGCAGGAGTCTGTGGCCTTTATTCCCGAATTCCAGCGCGCGCAGGCGGAACGCCTGCTGCATAGCGAGCGGGACGCCCGCCTGGCGCCGCTGGCGTTGCAGGATTTTCACCGTCAGCCGGTCTTTGGTCTTTACTGCCGTTCGCACCGTCAGTTGATGCGCCTCGAAAAGCTGCTGCGGGAAGCAGGCATCACCGTCTATGAAGCCGATATTCGCCCGCCGGAACGCTATCTGATGGAGCGGTTTATCACCGCGCCGGTGTGGGTGGAAGGCGAGCGTCAGGATAACGTGCTGACCGGTGCCCGGCTCAAGCCCAACCCCCACTATCGCCCACCGCTGAAATGGGCGTCGCTGGATATCGAAACAACGCGCCACGGCGAACTCTACTGCATCGGTCTCGAAGGCTGCGGTCAGCGGGTCGTCTATATGCTGGGGCCGGAAAACGGCGATGCGGCGGGCTGCGATTTTCAGCTGGAGTACGTCGCCAGCCGCCCGCAATTGCTGGAAAAACTCAACGCCTGGTTCGCCACCCACGACCCGGACGTCATCATTGGCTGGAACCTGGTGCAGTTCGATCTCCGCGTGCTGCAAAAACATGCCGAACGTTACCGAATTCCCCTGATGCTGGGGCGCGGCAATACCGAGATTGAATGGCGCGAGCACGGTTTCAAAAACGGCGTCTTCTTTGCCCAGGTCAATGGTCGGCTCATTATCGACGGCATTGAGGCGCTGAAGTCGGCGTTCTGGAGCTTCGCCTCCTTTTCACTGGAGTCGGTGTCGCAGGAACTGCTCGGCGAAGGGAAATCGATCGACAATCCCTGGGACCGAATGGACGAAATCGACCGTCGCTTCGCCGAAGATAAACCAGCGCTCGCCACCTATAACCTGAAAGACTGCGAGCTGGTGACGCGGATTTTCCACAAAACCGAAATCATGCCGTTTTTGCTTGAGCGCGCCACGGTCAACGGGCTGCCCGCCGATCGCCACGGCGGCTCGGTCGCCGCCTTTAGCCACCTCTATTTTCCGCGCATGCACCGGCTGGGCTATGTTGCGCCAAATCTCGGCGAGGTTCCGCCGCAGGCCAGCCCCGGCGGCTATGTGATGGATTCGCGGCCAGGGCTATACGACTCCGTACTGGTGCTGGATTATAAAAGCCTGTACCCGTCGATCATTCGCACCTTTCTTATCGACCCCGTCGGCCTTATTGAAGGGATGGCGCAGCCGGATCCCACCCACAGCACCGAAGGTTTTCTTGGGGCATGGTTCTCACGCGACAAACACTGTTTGCCGGGGATCGTCAGCCAGATCTGGCACGGGCGCGACGATGCCAAAGCCCACCACAACAAACCGCTGTCCCAGGCGCTGAAGATCATCATGAACGCCTTTTACGGCGTGCTGGGCACCAGCGCCTGCCGTTTTTTCGATCCCCGCCTCGCCTCGTCGATCACCATGCGCGGGCACGCGATCATGCGCCAGACCAAAGCGCTGATTGAGTCACAGGGCTATGATGTGATTTACGGCGACACCGACTCAACCTTCGTCTGGCTCAAACGCGCCCATGGCGAAGAGGAAGCGGCGGCGATTGGCAGACAACTGGTGGCTTTCGTCAACGACTGGTGGGCGAAAACGCTGGCAGCAGAAGGGCTCACCAGCGCCATGGAACTGGAGTTCGAAACCCATTTCTGCCGCTTCCTGATGCCGACCATCCGTGGCACGGAGACTGGCAGCAAGAAGCGCTATGCCGGAATGATCCAGAACGGCGATGAACAACGACTGGTGTTCAAAGGGCTTGAAACGGTACGCACCGACTGGACGCCGCTGGCGCAACAGTTTCAGCAGGAGCTGTACCGCCGCATCTTTCGCCATGAGCCGTATCAGGATTTCATCCGCACGACTATCGACAACCTGATGGCAGGCAGGCTTGATGAGCAACTGGTGTACCGTAAGCAACTGCGCCGCCCGCTCGCCGAATATCAGCGCAATATACCGCCGCACGTGCGCGCCGCAAGACTGGCTGACGACGAGAACGCCAGACGCGGGCGCCCCCTGCAGTACCAGCAGCGCGGCACGATCAAATACGTCTGGACCACCGGCGGAGCAGAGCCGGTAAGCTATCAGCAGTCGCCGCTCGACTATGACCACTATTTATCTAAACAATTAGAACCGGTCGCGGAAGGAATACTCCCCTTTGTCGATGATGATTTTGCTACAATACTGACAGGGCAACTGGGGCTATTTTGACGCGTGACGAAATCACTGGCTTCCAGTACCATAGCGCCCTTTCCATTCCTGGACCCAATGTTGACTTACCGCTGGTTGTGCTGGCGGTGATGAACTATTGCCTGCAATTAAAGATATAGAGCCGAATATATGCCTTTTACACTTGGTCAGCGCTGGATTAGCGACACAGAAAGCGAACTGGGATTAGGGACAGTCGTAGCGCTGGATGCGCGCATGGTCACTCTCCTTTTCCCGGCAACCGGTGAAAACCGTCTGTACGCGCGTAACGACTCTCCCATCACCCGCGTCATGTTCAACCCGGGCGACACGGTGACCAGCCACGAAGGCTGGCAGCTGCGCATTGACGATGTAAAAGAAGAAAAAGGGCTGCTGGCGTATACCGGCACCCGTCTCGACACGCAGGAAACCGACGTGGTGCTGCGAGAAGTGCTGCTCGACAGCAAGCTGGTCTTCAGCAAACCGCAGGACCGCCTGTTCGCCGGACAAATCGACCGTATGGATCGCTTTGCCCTGCGCTATCGCGCCCGTAAGTACCATAGCGAACAGTACCGCATGCCGTGGAGCGGCCTGCGCGGCCAGCGCACCAGCCTGATTCCCCATCAGTTGCATATCGCACATGACGTCGGTCGTCGCCATGCGCCGCGCGTACTGCTGGCGGACGAAGTGGGTCTGGGTAAAACCATTGAAGCCGGGATGATCCTGCATCAACAGCTGCTCGCTGGCGCCGCCGATCGCGTGCTGGTGATTGTTCCGGAAACCCTGCAGCACCAATGGCTGGTGGAGATGCTGCGCCGCTTTAACCTGCGCTTCTCCCTGTTTGATGACGAGCGCTATGCCGAAGCCCAGCACGACGCCGACAACCCGTTTGAAACCGAACAGCTGGTTATCTGCTCGCTGGATTTCGTTCGCCGCAGTAAGCAGCGTCTTGAACACCTGTGCGATGCCGAATGGGACATCATGGTCGTCGACGAGGCGCACCACCTGGTGTGGAGCGAAGAGGCCCCAAGTCGCGAATACCAGGCCATCGAACAGCTGGCCGAACGCGTGCCCGGCGTACTGCTGCTGACGGCAACGCCGGAGCAGCTCGGCATGGAGAGCCACTTCGCGCGTCTGCGCCTGCTGGACCCGAACCGTTTCCACGATTTCACCCAGTTCGTGGAAGAGCAGAAGAACTATCGTCCGGTGGCGGACGCTGTGGCGATGCTGCTGGCAGGTAAGAAACTCAGCGATACTGAGCTCAACACGCTCGGCGACCTGATTGGCGAACAGGATATCGAACCGCTGCTACAGGCAGCGAACAGCGAAAGCGCGGATGCCGACAGCGCGCGTCAGGAACTGATCGCTATGCTGATGGACCGCCACGGCACCAGCCGCGTGCTGTTCCGCAACACCCGTAACGGCGTCAAGGGCTTCCCGAAACGCGAACTGCACACTATTAAGCTGCCGCTGCCGATGCAATACCAGACGGCGATTAAGGTCTCCGGCATTATGGGGGCGCGCAAAACCGCAGAAGACCGCGCCCGCGATATGCTCTACCCGGAGCAAATCTATCAGGAGTTTGAAGGCGACAGCGGTACCTGGTGGAACTTCGACCCGCGCGTCGAGTGGCTGATGGGCTACCTGACCAGCCATCGTTCGCAAAAGGTGCTGGTTATCTGCGCCAAAGCCGCCACCGCGCTACAGCTTGAGCAGGTGCTGCGCGAGCGCGAAGGTATTCGCGCCGCCGTCTTCCATGAAGGCATGTCCATCATCGAACGCGACCGCGCCGCCGCCTGGTTTGCCGAGGAAGATACCGGCGCGCAGGTGCTGCTGTGTTCTGAAATCGGTTCTGAAGGCCGTAACTTCCAGTTCGCCAGCCATCTGGTGATGTTCGACCTGCCGTTTAACCCGGATCTGCTGGAGCAGCGTATCGGCCGTCTGGATCGTATCGGTCAGGCGCACGATATCCAGATCCACGTTCCTTATCTGGAAAAAACCGCGCAATCCGTGCTGGTGCGCTGGTATCACGAAGGCCTGGACGCGTTCGAACACACCTGCCCGACCGGTCGCACCATTTACGATAGCGTCCACGCGCAGCTCATTAACTACCTTGCTGCGCCGGAAACCACCGACGGGTTTGACGAGCTGATCAAAGCCTGCCGCGAGCAGCACGACGCGCTGAAAGCGCAGCTGGAACAAGGCCGCGATCGACTGCTGGAAATCAACTCCAACGGCGGTGAAAAAGCGCAGGCGCTTGCCGGAAGCATTGAAGAGCAAGATGACGATACTGGCCTGATTAACTTTGCCATGAACCTGTTTGATATCATCGGCATCAACCAGGATGATCGCGGCGAAAACCTGATTGTGCTGACCCCATCCGACCATATGCTGGTGCCGGATTTCCCGGGTCTGCCGGAAGACGGCTGTACCATTACCTTTGAGCGCGATGTGGCGCTGTCCCGCGAAGATGCGCAGTTCATCACCTGGGAGCACCCGCTTATCCGCAACGGCCTGGATCTTATCCTCTCCGGCGATACCGGCAGCAGCACCATTTCGCTGCTGAAAAACAAAGCCCTGCCGGTAGGCACCCTGCTGCTGGAGCTGATTTACGTGGTGGAAGCGCAGGCGCCGAAACAGCTGCAGCTGCACCGTTTCCTGCCGCCGACGCCGGTGCGAATGCTGGTGGATAAAACCGGCAACAACCTGGCAGCCCAGGTCGAGTTTGAAAGCTTTAACCGCCAGCTGAGCGCCGTTAACCGTCATACCGGCAGCAAGCTGGTGAATGCGGTGCAGCAGGACGTTCACGCAATTCTGCAGCAGGGCGAAGCGCAGGTTGAGAAAGCCGCGCGCACGCTGATTGATGCCGCCCGCCGTGAAGCGGACGAAAAGCTGAGCGCGGAACTGTCGCGACTGGAAGCGCTGAAAGCAGTGAACCCGAACATCCGCGACGACGAGCTCGACGCCATCGAGAGCAACCGTCAGCAGGTGATGGACAGCCTCAACCAGGCTGGCTGGCGCCTGGACGCATTGCGACTGATCGTCGTGACGCACCAGTAAGGAGCGAATATGGTGTTGGACGCCTACAACCCGCCGCAGGATCCATGGCTTGTGGTGCTGTATCAGGATGAGCACATTATGGTGGTCAACAAGCCGAGCGGTTTGTTGTCCGTACCGGGCCGTCTTGAAGAGCACAAAGACAGTATCATGACCCGCGTGCAGCGTGATTTCCCGCAGGCGGAATCCGTGCATCGCCTGGACATGGCGACCAGCGGCGTGATCGTGGTGGCCCTCACCAAAGCCGCAGAGCGGGAGCTTAAGCGCCAGTTCCGCGAGCGCGAACCGAAAAAGCAGTATCTGGCGCGCGTCTTTGGTCATCCGCAACACGAAGAGGGCCTGGTGGACCTGCCGCTTATCTGCGACTGGCCGAACCGCCCAAAACAGAAAGTCTGTTTTGAGACTGGCAAAGCGGCGCAAACTGAGTATCAGGTGCAGGAGTATGGCGACGATAACACCGCGCGAGTCCTGCTAAAACCAATTACCGGGCGTTCCCACCAACTGCGCGTACATATGCAGGCGCTGGGGTACCCGATCCTCGGCGATAAGTTTTACGCCACGCCCGAGGCGCTGGCATTAGCGCCCCGGCTGCTGCTGCATGCATGGATGCTGACCATTACCCATCCGGCGTATGGCACGCCGATGACCTTCAAAGCGCCCGCGGATTTTTAACCTCTCGCTCTCGCCCTTCGGGGCGAGAGCGATGACTTACTTAAAGCCCTTCTGCTCTTTAATAAGCTCATAGGCTTTCTGAATTTCCTGCGCCTTCTGCTTCGCCATCTCCATCATCTCCGGCGGTAACCCTTTAGCGACCAGCTTATCCGGGTGATGTTCGCTCATCAGCTTGCGGTAGGCGCGCTTGATGATTGTCGCATCGTCAGAGGGTTTTACGCCCAGCACATTGCAGGCATCCTCAAGGGTCGGACCACGCTGCGCCTGCTGCCAGCCACCGCCGGACTGCGACTGCTGCTGGTATCCGCCGCCAAACTGCGCGCCGCCCTGCATCATACGCAAGAACTGCTCGAACTGGGCGCGAGAGATCCCCAGCTCATCGGCGATGACAAACAGCACTTCACGCTCGTTAGGATGCAATGACCCGTCCGCGAAAGCGGCCTGAATCTGAATTTCCAGAAACATCCGAATCAGATCAAAGCGACCAAAGCAGACGCTGCGCAACTGGCGCATTTTTTCACGCAGCGGGTAGTTATCCGCTTTACCGACGCGAAACGCGTGCTGCGCGGCGGTCCGCGAGTCGCCGTGCAGGTTCATTCTGTCCATCAGCACGCTGGCGACCTGAATATCCGCCTCGGTCACGCGCCCTTTCGATTTGGTCAGGTGCCCCATCACCTCGAAGGTGGTGGCAAAAAAGAGCGACTGGCGCTCCTGCTGATTAGCAAACCAGTTCAGCCGGCGGCTGCGAGCCCGGTCAAACAGGTGGCCTATCAGGAATCCCAGCACCACGCCCCAAAAACCGCCGCCCATCATTAAGGCAACCGCCACGCCGATCACTTTTCCCCAATACTGCATATACTCCCCAAATGGTCAAATCATCATGCCGTCAGCTAAAATATGCATTATCATACTCGTCATTCAGCACAGTACCTAACGCCACTGATTTGAACCGGCAGGATTAACACTGGCGCGTTAACGATGAGTACGTTAGTCTCTGACCGTTTGCCAGCCGCAATGCCACAGATGACGGAACAATAAATACAACGTATGAAAAAACGTATTCCCACCCTTCTGGCCACCATGATCGCCAGCGCCCTGTATAGTCAGCAAGGCGCGGCCGCCGACCTCGCATCTCAATGTATGCTAGGGGTTCCGACCTATAATCGTCCGCTGGTGCAGGGCGATGCAAATAACCTCCCCGTCACCATTAACGCCGATCACGCAAAAGGGAATTATCCTGATAATGCCGTATTTACCGGCAATGTCGATATTAACCAGGGTAATAGCCGTCTGCAGGCGGACGAGGTACAGCTGCACCAGAAAGAGGCCCCGGGTCAGGCCACGCCTGTCCGCACGGTAGATGCACTTGGCAATGTACACTATGACGATAACCAGGTGATCCTGACAGGTCCAAAAGCCTGGTCAAACCTGAACACCAAGGATACCAACGTCTGGAAAGGAGATTACCAGATGGTGGGCCGCCAGGGCCGCGGCACCGCAGACCTGATGAAACAGCGCGGCGAAAACCGCTATACCATTCTGGATAACGGCACCTTCACCTCCTGCCTGCCCGGTGCCAATACCTGGAGCGTCGTCGGCAGTGAAGTGATTCAGGACCGCCAGGAACAGGTCGCGGAAATCTGGAACGCGCGCTTTAAAATTGGCCCGGTGCCGGTTTTCTACAGCCCTTATTTACAGTTGCCGATCGGCGATAAACGTCGTTCTGGTTTCCTTATCCCGAATGCGAAATATAGCTCCACGAACGGCGTCGAATTCTATTTACCGTATTACTGGAATATTGCCCCTAACTTCGATGCCACCATCACGCCGCACTATATGCAAAAGCGCGGCGGCATTATGTGGGAAAACGAATTCCGTTATCTGACAAAAGCGGGTACCGGTCTGTTCGAATTCGACTATTTACCGTCGGATAAAATCTATAAAGATGAGCATCCCGAGGACAACGACAGCCGCCGCTGGATGTTCTACTGGAGACACTTTGGCGTACTGGACCAGGTGTGGCGTTTCAACGTCGACTACACCAAAGTCAGCGACGCCAACTACTTCAACGACTTTAGCTCCAAATACGGTTCA
>NZ_JAFAGS010000054.1 GCF_019237635.1 Pluralibacter sp. | reverse complement strand
TGTGCTACCGTTCGACTTGCATGTGTTAGGCCTGCCGCCAGCGTTCAATCTGAGCCATGATCAAACTCTTCAATTTAAGTTTGATGCTCAAAGAATTAAACTTTCGTAATGAATTACGTGTTCACTCTTGAGACTTGGTATTCATTTATCGTCCGAGGACGTTAAGAATCCATGTCACTTTGAGTGCCCACACAGATTGTCTGATAAATTGTTAAAGAGCAGTGCAACGCGGCTTTCGCTCACCGTTGCGAGGTCCCGTATAATACGTTTTCCTCATTCAGAGTCAAGCGTTTATTTTCACTTTTCTCTGTGGTGTTCATCGCTGATTTTCACCGAAGAACCCCGCTGACCCGGCGGCTTGCAGGCCGTTGTTCCGTGTCAGTGGAGGCGCATTATAGGGAGTAATTCTGAAGTGACAAGAGGAAATTTAAAAAATTTTACCGTTCGTGTTTTTTTTCACCAAAACCACCCCAAAAGTACCATTAATTGCGCTATCTGCTGTTTTAAACACCGCAAAACGGCGCTGAGTGGCATACTAGAAATGGAAAATGAAGAAAGGAATGACATTTATGTCCTTAAGCGCGCAGCAACTTGCAGCTCAAAAAAACATATCCTGGGTTCTGGCGGAGAAACTGGCCCAGAAAATCTTAACAGGGGAATATCCGCCGGAAAGCATTCTCCCGGGAGAAATGGAGCTAGGCGAGCAATTCGGGGTGAGCCGTACCGCCGTTCGCGAAGCGGTGAAAACATTAACGGCTAAAGGCATGGTATTACCGCGTCCACGCATCGGCACCCGGGTGATGCCCCGCAGCGACTGGAACTTTCTTGATAAAGAACTGCTCTCCTGGTGGCTGACCGAAGATAACTTCGAAGATGTCGTGCAGCATTTTCTCGTCATGCGCAGTAGCCTTGAACCTCAGGCCTGTATGCTGGCAGCGATGCTTGGCAGCGCGGAGCAAAAAGCGCAGCTCAATACGCTAATGGAAGAAATGGTTCAGTTGAAGAGAGCCTTCAACCGCCCGCGCTGGATTGAAGTCGACATGGCCTGGCATGAACAGATCTATGAAATGAGCGCCAACCCGTTTTTGACCTCCTTCGCGTCGCTGTTTCACTCCGTCTACCAGACCTACTTTACCGCTATCACCCAAAATGACGTGGTCAAACTTGAGCTCCACCAGGCCATTGTGGATGCCATTCAGGAGAGCGATGGCCCCCGCGCATACGCCGCGTGCCAGGCGCTATTACTGGCGCCAAACGCCAGCTAAGGAATAAAGAGACAGGGGATGACAGAAAAAAAAGCACGCAGTATGGCCGGTCTGCCGTGGATCGCCGCGATGGCTTTCTTTATGCAGGCGCTGGATGCCACCATCCTTAATACCGCTCTCCCGGCCATTGCGCATAGCCTTAACCGTTCGCCGCTTGCCATGCAGTCCGCCATTATCAGCTATACCCTGACGGTCGCGATGCTTATCCCGGTGAGCGGCTGGTTGGCGGATCGCTTCGGCACCCGTCGCGTCTTTATGGTTGCCGTGAGCCTGTTTACGCTGGGCTCCCTTGCCTGCGCCTTATCGAACTCTCTGCTGGAGCTGGTCGTATTTCGCGTGATTCAGGGAATTGGCGGTGCCATGATGATGCCGGTTGCCCGCCTTGCTTTATTACGCGCCTACCCGCGAAGCGAACTGTTGCCGGTACTCAATTTTGTGACAATGCCTGGGCTCGTCGGTCCGATACTGGGCCCGGTACTCGGCGGGGTTCTGGTCACCTGGGCAACCTGGCACTGGATTTTTCTTATCAACATTCCGATCGGCGTAGCCGGACTGATTTACGCGCGTAAATACATGCCGAACTTCACCACCCCTCGCCGTCGTTTTGATATGACTGGCTTTCTGCTTTTTGGCTTAAGCCTGGTGCTATTTTCCAGCGGTGTTGAGCTGTTCGGAGAAAAAATTGTATCGACCTGGCTTGCGCTGGCTATCGTCGCCCTCAGCCTGCTGCTGTTGACAGCCTACATTTTTCACGCACGCCGTCATCCTACCCCGTTGATTGCGCTACCGATGTTCAGAACGCGTACCTTTTCCGTCGGCATTGCCGGTAACCTGGCCACACGCCTGGGAACCGGCTGTGTACCATTTCTGATGCCGCTGATGCTACAGGTCGGTTTTGGTTATCCGGCGATTATCGCTGGCTGCATGATGGCGCCGACGGCCGTCGGTTCGATTATCGCCAAATCAACGGTGACGCAGGTCCTTAACTGGTTAGGCTACCGGAAAACGCTGGTTGGGATCACCGTATTTATCGGGCTGATGATCGCGCAGTTCTCGTTGCAGACGCCATCGATGCCGGTGTGGATGCTGATCCTGCCGCTGTTTGTCCTCGGGATGGCGATGTCGACGCAGTTCA